>DASRBR010000781.1:0-9497 GCA_035653495.1 Verrucomicrobiia bacterium | reverse complement strand
TGCAGTTCACCAACACGGCCAATCCGCTCCGGTTCAGCCCGGCCATCCATGTGAACCAGGAAGGTTACGTCCCGTCATTCCCGAAAAAGGCGATGGTGGGTTATTACCTGGGCAGCATGGGCGAAATGCCGGTGCCAGCGTCCACAAGTTTCTCGATTGTTGACGCGACAACGGGTGCGGCGGTCTATCAAGGCACGCTGACCCCGCGCAAGGACACGGGTTGGAATTATTCGCCGACGCCTTATCAGAACGTGATGATGGCCGATTTCAGCGGCCTCACCACCCCAGGCGAATATCAACTGGTGGTGCCGGGCCTCGGCGCATCACTGCCGTTCTTGATCAACGATGGCATCGCGATGGATTTCGCGCGCGCTTATGCGCTGGGTCTTTATGAACAGCGTTGCGGCACGAGCAATTCGATGCCCTTCACGCGGTTCACGCACGATGCCTGCCATACCGCGGCGGCCAGCGTACCGGTGCCGGAAAGCTCGTACGCGTTCACCTGGAAGACGATTGCCGGATACTCCGGCGGGAACACCACGCAAACCGCGCCGCAGCTCACCAACAACGCGAGCTCGTTGTATCCGTTCGTGAACACAGGTACGGTGGACGTCCATGGCGGCCATCACGACGCGGGTGATTACAGCAAATACACCATCAATGTGGCCGGTGTGACGCACTTCCTCTGCTTCGCGGTGGATTCGCTCGCGGGCGTGTCCAATCTCGACAACCTGGGCATTCCGGAAAGCGGTGACGGCATCCCTGACGTTCTACAGGAATGCAAATGGGAGGCGGATTATCTCTGCCGCTTGCAGGATGCCGACGGCGGATTCTACTTCATCGTTTATCCGCAGAACCGCGAATACGAATCGAACGTGACGCCGGACCATGGCGACCCGCAGGTCGTCTGGCCGAAGAACACCGCTTGCTCGGCTGCCGCAACCGCAGCTCTGGCGCAATGCGCTTCATCTGCGGCCTTCAAGGCGGCTTATCCGCAGGCTGCCGCGCTTTACCTGCAAAAGGCGAAGCTCGGCTGGCAATTCTGCACGAACGCCATTGCCAAATACGGCAAGGCCGGCGCATACCAGAAAATCACCTTCTACGGGGATGATTATAATGACAGTGATGAAATGGCATGGGCCGCCTGCCAGATGTTTTTGGCGACGGGCGACCAGAATGCGCACCAAGACCTGCTCTCGTGGTTCGATCCTTCCGATCCTGCCACGTATCGTTGGGGTTGGTGGAACATGTCGGAATGCTACGGCAATGCGATCCGCAGTTATGCATTCGCAGTGCAAAGCGGACGTGTTCAATCCGCGAGCCAGCTCAACGCGACCTTCCTCGCGAAGTGCCAGGCGGAAATCGCCAAGGCAGCCAGCAACGCGGTCGCCTGGTCGCAACAGAGCGCCTACGGAACCAGCTTCCCGACGCCCACCAAGGACGTCAACGCGGCCGGCTGGTATTTCGGCGACGATTATGGGTTTGATATCGCCGTGGCTTATCAGTTGAATCCGCAACAGTCCTATTTGGATGCAATCATCGCGAACATGAATTACGAAGGCGGCTGCAATCCGGTGAATGTCACCTATGTGACAGGCCTGGGTTGGAAACGCAACCGCATCATCGTTTCACAGATGGCGCTCAACGACGGTCTCACGTTGCCTCCGAGCGGCGTGCCGGTTGGCAATATCCAGGAGTACTTCCCGTACATCGGATATCCGGACTACGGCAGCGATTCCGAGAGCCTCGTCTTCCCGACGGATGGCGCAACAACCGCTCCTTACCCGTTCTACGATCGCTGGGGTGATACGTGGAACGTGACGACCGAAACGGTCGGGCTGAACATGGTGCGTGCCATGGCGGATTTGGGCTTCCTGGCGACGCTCACTCCCACCAAGTCGCAGCCGTACGTCGCGAAAGCAGGCCAAATCCTGCTGCCGACGAACACGGCGGCCAACGGCACCATCACGGCCACGTTCCAGCCGCCTGCGGGCATGGACTTGAATGGCGCGCGCGTGGTTTGGGAAGCCGCGTATCAGGAACCGGCTTACGGACCAACTTATACGTTCACGCCGCAATACAACGGTCCGCAATATATCCATGCGGAGGCGCAATGGCCGGATGGACGCCGGTCATTCGCAACAAACACGTTTACCCCGAACCCGTCGATGGTCGTCTGGGTCGAAGATTCCTTGCCCGTCGGCGCAACACCGACAGCAGATGGCGGCGATGCCTGGACTTGGGTGAGCAGCAATCCCACGCCGTATTCCGGCTCAATGGCGCATCAGTCGGCCGTCGCCCCGGGCGAACATGAGCATTACTTCAGCAACGCAACCGGCACGATGACGATCAACAAGGGTGACACGTTGTTTGCCTATATCTACATCGATCCGGCCAATCCGCCGACGGAAGTCATGCTGCAATGGAACGACGGCTCGTCCTGGGAACATCGTGCATTCTGGGGTGCTGACAGCATCCTCTGGGGTAACGACAGCTCACCGAGCCGGTATAACGCAGGCGCGCTGCCTGCATCAGGGAAATGGGTCCAACTGGCTGTTCCAGCCAGCGCGGTGGGCCTGGAAGGCAGCACCGTCGGCGGAATGGCATTCACGCTCTACAATGGTCGCGCGACATGGGACCATGTCGGGAAAGCGGCACAGGGCGTGGCGATTCAATAGGAAAGTCTTCCTGCATCCCTGACCCATGATCGGAAGGCGGGCTTGGTAACAAGCCCGCCTTCTTGCTTTAAAACGTGCGGCAGCAAACCTCGATTTTCAGCAACTGATCACGGGGAACTGACACGCCGCATGGCCGGGATTGGGCAGCCAAATCCCGGCCAGGCGGCGAACTTCTTCAGAAACAGTATCCTGTCAAGATTGATTCCTTTCAGGTCCTGTTGGATTTGTTCCTTTTAAAACACCATCCTCAAACCAGCTCGAATCGCGCACTCGTCTGGAGCGGTGCCTTCCCTCCAGATGTATCTGGCATCACCGAAAATGCCGACCTTCGGATTGAACCGGAACTCAAGTCCCACGCCCACATCCGCAAAATATCTCTTATCCGGGTTCCAACCATAACCGCCGCCGCCAAACGCATATGGCGCAAGGTGAACGGGATCAATAGGAATGCGGAAGATGATATTGCCGCCGACATGGTCGACAAAATGCGATGTTCCATCAATAAACGCGGTGTCCACGCCAAAGCCGGTATAGCGCGTGAAAAAGTAATTGCCGCCCACGCCGCCACCCCAGAGACCATGACGGATGCTGGTGTTCGGCCACGCCAAGAAATGCCGTTCGCCGGCCACGTAGGTGCCGAACAAATCGAGTGAGAACTCGTTTGCGTTAAAAATCATGCCCCCGGTGGTGTCGTAACACAAACGCGTGTTCAACCAACTGTCGTCTGCCCGGGCGCAGGTGACAATCAACATTGCCGCCGCCGCCGTTGTTATCCATTTTTTTATATTCATATATTTTAATCCCGTTAGTTGAGGTTTTGAGTCGCCCGCTAAAATCCTTCCTCGGTTTTCCCAATATCAGGCGTAATGAAGCCCTGGAACCCGCAGTGTTGATTTCCCGGAGCGTAGAATGTTCTACATTCTCATGTACGACTATTGCGTCTGTGAAAACCCCCAGCCATGGGGTGTTGACCCACTTGGCAGGCACGGTTGAAACCGGGCAAAGCACCTCCTTCTTTGTCCCTTTCAACATTTTAAGGAAATTGCGTGAGGTTCTGGCGTTTTGCGGGATCGCGTTTTTTGGCGGGCCGCAACTTCATGATCCAGGGAGCGAACCTGTTGAATAGCTTCCAGCCAACCATCACCTTGGGCAGCAATCCTGCGGGCCCGGATTTGGATTGGGCTTTCGCATGACGCCGCCCGACCAAGTAACCCGCCGTCGGGACCGCGAGGCTTCCGAGCAGGGCCAGGATGGCTTTGGGCGACTTGAGCTTGCGCCTTAGCAGCGCGGTGGAGAATTTGATGTTAGCCACCTCAAGGGTGAGCGTCTGGCGATACATCTCGCTTCGGGCGAGCAGGAATTTCTTCCGCTCCTCCAATTCCTTTACTTTAAGGAGTCTAACCATTCGGTGTCTCTCTTGACTTCATCAACCGTGGACGAAAACGGCAGCGCGGCCTTCTTCACCAGCGCCTTCAAATTCAGCAACGCCAATATGGTCACCACCAGATAGAACAATGCGAACCCTCCCGCCGCATAAACCCGTGAACCCTCGGGAACCAGCAGGATGATCGTGGCCGTCAGCACGCCCATGAACATGATCCCACCAAAACAAACCGCCGCGATCCAGATGAACAATTCGATGACCCGGTTCTTCTCCTCCTGCAATTCGACGAGGAAAAGTTCGCCGCGATTCTGCAACGCGCCCAAACCCGTGAGCGCCGCTTTGCGCAGCAGGCTCAATAAACTGGGCGGATGAACTTCCGTGGCGGGCATGTTATTTCCGGTTCACAAGCAGGGCGGTCAAAAGACCGACGCCAAACGCAATCGCAAGGGTCTGATAGGGGTTTTCGCGAATCACCCGGTCGGTTGCCTTTGCGCCGGCGATGGTCCGCTGCTGCAATTTGCGTCCGGTTTCGCGGGCGCTGGCCAACGCATCGGACAAGCGGGCGCGGGCAGCCTTGCCCCGTTCGCTCAATTCATTCGCCCCGGCGCGCAGGAGTTCCTCCCCGTCTTCGACCACTTCCTTGAGGTCTTGAAGCAGTTGCTCCGTGGCCGCGTCCAAATCTCTTCCTGATGTGCTCTCCATAAAGTTCTTTCTAACTTTTTCCGCCATTTCCATTCACAGCTTGTTGGATGCTACCGTTTTGCCATTTGCAACATCCATGGGGTCTTGTACCCAAATTGCCGAGGCAAAATAATGGTTTTTCGGTTCATTCCTGGATTTCACTGCGCCAGTTGCCTTCAACAGCCCGGCTTTGCACAAGGTCTTTGAAGCGTTCCAAATCGCCCTCGACACGCTGGGTGACCACTTCAAGCGCTTCGTCGGAATGCTCTGAACTGATTTCCGGCTCGTAATCCACCTTCAATGTCACGCGCGTGTGCTGGGCGTCTTTGCGCAACAATTCCACCACGCCGGCGTTTCGCATCCCTTCGGTGGCGCGCCAGGCGATGCGCCGCTCGGGAATGTTTTCATAAATCTCGGCATCCCATTCCTTTTTCTTCCCGTCAATTTCCGCGATCCAATGCAAGTGCCGGTCATCCACCTGCCGGACTTCTTCAACCCCTTCCATGAATCTTGGAAACCGCTCGAACCGCGTCCATTGATTGTAAACCTCCTGGATCGGGACCTCGACCTCGATGGACTTTTCCACGCTTTCCATATTCCAATGCCTCCTTGTCGGTTGATTGTTTTTATCGTGCAAAATCTTTGGTTAAGATTTTTTTCGAAAGTCTTTTGCGGTCGGGCGCCTTGCCGGTTTCTCGCCACGTTTTCAGTTGCTTTTCGCGAAAGCGGCGCAGCGAATGCGTGGCAAGGCTCTCCTCGAACAGATCGTTATTGATGGCCTGTGCCGCGGTTGCGCCCTCCCCGGCGGCGATGATCATCTGGCAATTCGCCGGCGTCACGCACCCGGCGGCGTAAATTCCCTTTGCCGAGGTCCGCATCTGGTCATCCACCAGCACCTGCCCATCGGCGTCCAAATCCGCCCCAAAACTTTTGGCGAGCCGGTTGAGGTAAATGTCTCCGCGTGTGGTGAACAACGCCTCCACTTTCACTTCCGCGTCACGGCCAAATTTCAACGCTTTCAACTTACAGCCTTCGCGGCGAATTCCGGAAAGACGTTTCGAATAAACCGCGATGCCATATTCCTGCACCCACTTCGCGCGGGTGCGGTCCCAACGCGGTTTTTTGCCATCGGTCACGATTATGACTGAAGGCGAATAAAAGAGCATCCCAAGCGCATAACGCACCGCCTCGTTCTCGCGCCCATAAATCGCAATGCGCTGGCCGCGCACGCGAAAACCGTCGCAATCCTTGCAGTAAAACATGCTGTGTCCCAGGCAATCAGAAACACCTTCAATTTCCGGCGGAATGTGGAATGCGCCCGTGGACAGCAAGACGCGCCGGGCGCGGTAGTTACCCGCATTGCCGTGCAGCACGAACCCGTTGATCTTTCCGCTCCCTTTCATGATTTCATCATTCGCAAAACGCGCCCCGGTTTTGCGGGCTTGTCTTCGGCCAAGTTTCAATAATTCGCTGCCGCCAATGCCTTCGGGAAACCCCAAAAAGTTCTCGACGTGCGGTTCCCAGCGCGCCATGGATTTCTCATTATCAATCACCAGGACCTCCCGTTCCGCGCGTCCGAGATAAATGGCCGCTGAAAGTCCGGCCATGCCTCCTCCAACAATGATCACCTCCGACGTGATCGCGTTTCGGCGATGGCCAGTCATCGCTCAAAAATCGAGAGGCGTCGAAGTTGATGTTTTGCCGTCATGCTTGCTCTCCGTTGCCGGTCGCGGCGGTGTTTGAGATTTCGACATTGAAAAACACTTCGCCGCCAAATCCTTCCAGTTTGCTGATGGGAATGGTTCTTTTGAGGGCCCGAAAAGCCTTTCGCAGGCGTGGTCCTGCCGGGGGCAGCGCCAGCTTCACCACCAGGATGTTGCTTTTGCGCCAGCTTTTTCCGGGCTGGACTTGTCCGATCCTCGTTTGCTCTGCAACGTTTATCGTTGTTTTCATATTCCCTTTCTCTCAGGCGACGCGACAAAATCGCGCAGCCGATTTGAGTCCCTAAACTCCTCCATTTCCGGGTTTTTCTCGCAGCGGCACCGCGCTGCATTTTATTGCAGCTAAACGGTACGCCTGCTGGTCAACACCACCGTGCAACGCCGGAACGGCCGCCCTCTGGCCCAGAGCGGGCGAAGGCAGAATCAAGGCCGCTGGGTTGTTGGTCAGCGGCTTGTCCGGCGTGTAAATGATTTGATATCTGGGCTCGTGGATCACGCAGCCCGACGACGACGCCAGCAGCACGATGATTGGCAACAGAGTTTTCCATTTCTGTCCTCCTGGCTTCTTTCTCAACAAACATACGGCGCAATAAAATAAGGTGACCATAGGGTATTCTCCGCGAGACTAATGGGTTGCTGGTTTTTAGGCGCGTTTTAACTCCAGTTCGCTGTCGTGCGCGGTGGCCTTGACGGTGTCGCCCGGCTTGAATTCGCCGTCCAGCACCTTGATCGCGAGCGGGTCCAGCAGCAATTCCTGGATGGCCCGTTTCAATGGCCGCGCGCCAAATTGCGGGTCGTAACCTTCCTGGGTCAGCAACTTCTTCGCCGCCTTGTCCAGTTCCAGCCGCAGGTTTTGTTGCGCGAGACGTTTTTCCAGCCGTTGCAACTGGATGTCCACGATGGCTGAAATCTGGTCTTCGCTCAGGCTGTGGAAAATGATGACATCGTCCACGCGGTTCAAAAATTCAGGACGGAAATGCGCCTTCAATTCCAGCCGCACCAATTTCTCCATTTCGAGATGTCCCTTGGGTCCTGCCTTTGCGCTTGAAGCGTAAAATTCCTGGATGATCGGCGAGCCTATGTTGCTCGTCATGATGATGATGGTGTTCTTGAAATCCACAGTGCGCCCTTGTCCGTCTGTCAATCGCCCGTCATCGAGCACCTGCAACAGCACATTGAAGACATCGTGGTGCGCCTTCTCAATCTCATCGAACAACACGACGCAATAAGGCCGGCGCCGCACCGCTTCACTGAGTTGTCCACCCTCTTCGTAACCGACATATCCCGGCGGCGCGCCGATCAACCGCGCCACGGTGTGTTTCTCCATGTATTCGCTCATGTCGATACGCACCATCGCGTTTTCGTCGTCGAACAAAAATTCCGCCAGCGCGCGCGCCAGCTCCGTCTTGCCCACGCCGGTCGGCCCAAGGAAAATGAACGAACCGATCGGCCGGTTCGGGTCCTGCAATCCGCTGCGGGAACGCCGCACCGCGTTGGCGACTGCCTTGACCGCTTCCGTCTGGCCGATGACCCGCTTTTGCAAACGCTCTTCCATCTTCACCAATTTTTGACGTTCGCCTTCCAGCATCCGGCTCACCGGGATGCCGGTCCATGAAGCCACCACCTGCGCGATGTCTTCCTCGGTGACTTCCTCGTTGAGCAAACGATTGCCCTGCTGCATCTCATGAAGCTGCTTCTGCGCCGCGGCCAGTTTCTTTTGAAGTTCGGGAATTTTCCCGTATTGGATTTGCGCGGCGGTGTTCAAATCTCCCGCCCGTTGCGCCGCCTCCTGCTCCTGTTTGGCGGCTTCCAGTTGCGAATTGATGATGCTCGCGGCGTTGATGGCGGCCTTTTCATTTTGCCATTGCGCCTTGAGCTTGGACGATTGCTCCTTCAAGTTCGCCAAATCGCGCTCCAATTTTTTCAAACGGTCGCGCGAGGCTTCGTCCTTTTCCTTCTTCAAAGCCGCCTGCTCGATCTCAAGCTGCATGATTTGCCGCTCCAGCTTGTCCACTTCCGTCGGCAAAGAATCCAATTCCATGCGCAACCGTGCCGCCGCTTCATCAATCAAATCCACCGCCTTGTCCGGCAGGAAACGGTCCGTGATGTAGCGATGCGACAACGTCGCCGCCGCCACCAGCGCGGCATCCTGGATGCGCACGCCATGATGCACTTCGTATCGCTCCTTCAACCCGCGCAAGATGGCGATGGTCGCTTCGACGGTCGGCTCCTCGACATACACCGGTTGGAAACGGCGTTCCAACGCGGCGTCTTTTTCGATGTGCTTGCGATATTCATCGAGCGTGGTCGCGCCGATGCAGCGCAATTCGCCCCGCGCCAGTTGCGGCTTGAGCATGTTGGCCGCGTCCGCCGCGCCTTCCGCCGCTCCAGCGCCGATCAACGTGTGCAATTCGTCGATGAACAAAATGATGCGGCCTTCGCTCGCGGTGATTTCCTTGAGAAACGCCTTCAACCGGTCTTCGAATTCGCCGCGATATTTCGCGCCGGCGATCATCGCGCTTAAATCCATCGCGACCAACCGCCGGTTCTTCAGCGATTCCGGCACGTCGCCGCTGACGATGCGCCTTGCGAGTCCTTCCGCAATGGCCGTTTTGCCCACGCCCGGTTCGCCGATGAGCACCGGGTTGTTTTTCGTCCGGCGCGTCAACACCTGCATCACGCGGCGGATTTCCTCGTCGCGTCCGATGACCGGGTCGATTTTTCCCGCGCGCGCCAATGCCGTCAGGTCGCGTCCATATTTTTCCAGCGCCTGGAATTTGTCTTCCGGATTCGGGTCGGTCACGCGCTGATTGCCGCGCAATTCAGCCAGCGCCTTGAGCACTTCGGACTGCTTGATGCCGTAATTTTGGAAAATCTTCTTCAGCGTCGTTCCACCCTCGGCCATCAAGCCGAGCAACAGATGTTCGGTGCTGACGTATTCGTCCTTGAGCTTGGTCGCCTGGGCGTCGGCGGCATCGAGCACGCGCTTGAGCGTGTTGCCAACGAACGTCTCGGTCGTCCCCTGCACCTTGG
>DASRBR010000780.1:0-2620 GCA_035653495.1 Verrucomicrobiia bacterium | reverse complement strand
CGCAGCGGTGTTCCTTTCCATTCCGCTGTCGGCGATGGCCACGTTCATCGCGCTGGCGTTCGGCGGAAGCACCATCAACTCCATGATCCTGGGCGGACTGGCGTTGGCGTTCTCGCGTTTGATTGATAATTCCGTCGTGGTGCTCGAAAACATTTTTCGGCATCTCGAAATGGGCGAATCGCCGGAAGTCGCCGCTGAACGCGGTGGGCAGGAAGTGGCATTGCCGGTCCTCGCAGCGACGCTGACGACAGTGGTGGTTTTTTTTCCTGTCACTTTTTTGTATGGCGTGAGCCGGTTCTTGTTTTCTGCTTTGGCGATTGCGGTTGTGCTGTCGCTCTTCGCATCTTTTTTTGTGGCGATGACGGTGGTGCCGCTCTTTTGCGCGCACTTTATCAAAGGCCATCGACATGCAGGGCAAGATAAAGAGCATTTGGCCGGTGGGCAGCGGAAAACAAGCTGGGGAGCGAGGTTCAACGCAAGTTTCAACAAGCATTTCACATGGATGCTGGACAAGTATGAAGAGATTCTTGGTTGGGGATTGATGCGCCCATTGGCCATGGTCGTTGGCATCACCGGAATTTTTCTGCTGAGCCTCGGATTGTTTCCATTCATTGGAAAATCCTACTTTCCGCGCACCGACCCCGGCCAGTTCGTCATCAACGTGAAGGCGCCCGCGGGAACACGCATTGAACTGACCGATAAACTCGTCGGTCAAGTCGAGCAAATCGTTCGCGACGTGGTGCCGAAGGAAGATTTGAAGATCATCGTTTCGAACATTGGCCTGCAGCCTGCCTTTTCCTCCATCCTCAATCCCAATTCCGGGCCGCATACCGCGTTCATACAGGTCGGACTCAATGATGACCGCAAACATAGCAGTTTCGAATACATGGACATGGTGCGCGCCCGAATGCATAGCGAATTGCCACAGATGAGCGCGTATTTTCAAACAGGCGGCTTGGTGGACGCCATCCTCAACCAGGGCATGCCCGCTCCATTGGACATCCAGGTGGGTGCCATGGATATGAAGGCGGCCCACGAGATTGCGGCGCGGATTGCGCGACAGGCTCGCGCCCTGCCAGGAGTAAGCGACGTGCTGGTGCCGCAGGATGTGGATTATCCGTCCTTGAAAGTTGAGATTGATCGCGAGCGCGCCAGCGAACTGGGAGTGAACGCGAGAGAGGTGGTTGACAGTCTCATCACGGCATTGACTTCCGACGGCATGATTGCGCCGAGCTATTGGATTGATCCCAAGAGCGGGAACAATTACCTGCTCACCGTGCAATATCCGGAGAACATGGTGAAAAGCATTGCGGACCTGGGTTCGATCCCGCTGCGAGCGCCCAATCTGAAGCAACCGACGCGGCTGGATTCGGTGGTCCATTTTTCCCATTTTGAAGCGCCGACCGAGGTGGACCATTACCAAATCCGGCGCACGATAGACGTGTATGTCGCACCGAAGGGCGAGGACTTGAGCCAGGTTTATGACGGCGTGCAGAAGCTTGTGGCACAAACGCAACTGCCGGAAAACATGACGGTGAACATTCGCGGTTCGGTGCAGGCGATGCGCGACTCCTTCAAGAGCTTCAGCATGGGGTTGATTCTTTCCACGCTGCTTGTTTATTTGATCCTCGTGGCGCAATTCAAGTCCTTCGTCGATCCGTTTTTGATTCTGCTGGCTGTCCCAACTGGGATTGCCGGCGTCTTGATCATCCTTTTCGCCACGGGCACGACCCTGAACATCATGTCTTTGATGGGAGTGGTGATGATGGTCGGCATTGTGGTTTCCAACAGCATCCTGATCGTGGAATTCACGAACCGCCTTCGTGCGGAAGGCAGGACAGTGCGGGAGGCGGTGTCCCTCGCCTGTCGTGTCCGTCTGCGCCCCGTATTGATGACATCACTCGCGACGTTGATTGGGTTGATTCCCATGGCGATGAAACTCGGGGCCGGCGGCGAAGCATATGCGCCATTGGCGCGTTCCATCATTGGCGGCCTGGCGGTGTCGGTGGTGCTGACTGTTTTCATTGTGCCCGCCGCTTATCTTTTAATTTATGGCAAAACCGCGACTGCCAAAGCACCTTAACGTCAGTTCTATGAAATTCATTTCGATGCTGGCCGGAGTTGCCATGGTATTCGGATGTTGGACAGGTTTCGCCCAAAACGCCGCGCCGCAGGTTTTGACCCTTCAACAGGCGCAGGAAATCGCGCTTCACAATCATCCGCAAATCACCGAGGCGGAATTGCTCGCCCTCGCTTCCAAACAAGCGGTGCGCCAGGCGCGCTCGGCTTATCTGCCCCATGCGGAAGCCGACGCAACTGCCGTCGGCTCCGCGACACCCAACACGCGCATCGCCGCCGGTGGATTGAACAATCCGCTGATTTTTGATCGCCAGGCGGACGGCGTGAGCATCAGCCAGCTCATCACTGATTTTGGCCGCACATGGAACCTCACCGCGAGTTCCAAGCTGCAGGCCAGCGCGCAGGAACAAAACGCCCTTGCCACACGCGCCCAGATTTTGCTTGCGGTCCATTCCGCCTACTTCGCCACGCTGGAGGCGCAATCGGTCCTGGCCGTCGCAAAGCAAACCGTCGCCACGCGCCAGTTGACCTTCGACCGCAT
>DASRBR010000779.1:0-4330 GCA_035653495.1 Verrucomicrobiia bacterium | reverse complement strand
CGGCTCGCGCGCTTTGGGCTGAGATTGCGGTTGCGGCTGGGGCGGTTGTTGAGGTTGCGGCGCGTGGGCGTGGAGTTGCGTCGTTGGACCATGCGGCACCGCGGTTGAACGAAGCCGCGGCGCGGGCGTGTTGTTGGCGGGAGCGGGATTTTGGTCATGGCGCGCGAGGCGCTTGATTTGCGCTTCCAGCGCGGCGATCTCGTCGTTCAGGGCGCGAGCGCGCTCGGAAATCGGGTCGGTTTTTTTATTGAACAACCCCATGCAAAAGGAGGGTTAATGCCGCCACAAAACAACCATCAAGACGCCGATGGCGATCACCGCGAGCGCCAACGGCCACGTTAACGCAAGACCGACCTTGAGCAACTGCCCGAAACCAAGGCCAGTGAGCGAAGATTGCGGAGAACTCGTGCTTTTTCCTGGAGCGGCCGTTTCAAGATTGCCCGACAGCACCGGAAACTTCAGCCGGGCGGAATTCCATTCCATGCGCGCGTTCTCGATGATGGTCAACGCGCGCGTAAGTTCGACGGCAAAATTGTCCTTGGTCCAAGTTTTTTCGTTGATGGCCTCGACTTTCACCAGCGCGGCTTGCATATCAGCCAGCGCCTTGGCCATCTGCTCGGCATCGCGGCGCGCGGCAAATTCCGATTCCGTCAGCAAACCGATGCCGCGCGTGAGGTGATTGATGGTTTCCTGGCGGCCATTTTGAAATTCAAGCTGGCGACGGCGCGTTTCCTCGAGACCGGCGCGTTCGCGTTCCAATTCCTCCTGCACGCGCTTGAGTTCGGCGAGTTTTTGCTGCGCCTCAGTCATGCGCGCGTCCACTTCCTCGCGGGACGGGGCGCGTTCGGAAGCGCCGGATGCGTTCATCGGAGCGCCGGAAGCCGCCTTGCTCGCGGCCCGAAAATCATCATCCACAAACTCTGTCGCATCATACTCTGATGGCATGAATGAACATTAGTCGCTGCCAAGAACGGTGTAAAGGAGTCTGTTGCGAAAGGAAGGTTTTCGAGCTGGATCAATTCAAATGCAGGCGCGTCGCGTCAATGTCGCCGGCGAGAATGTCGGCGATGTCTTCGATTTCAAAACGCGATCGCGTTATTTCAGGTTCGCTGTCACGGAAAGTCGCCTGTTCACCGGCCTTGCCGACGCCCTCGATGATGCTCGCGGAATAATCGTCCTCGGGACAATGCAGGAGCACACGAAAAGAAACCGTGGTGTTTGCCTGTGCGAAGCGGTAGGCGCGCAGCAAGGTATAAAAATCCTGCGCCAGTGCCTTGTCCGTGACCCATCGGCCGTCAATGGTGAGGAAGTCACTGCCGTCGATGCGCTGGATGATGACTTTCATTTGTGCGAATATCGGCAGAAAGCATGCCAAACAACGTGTAATCCGGTGTGGGTAATGAAATTTCGACACGCCGACCGAGGCGCGAATGCGCGCCCAAACTTTTGTCAGTAAAAAAGGAAATTGCGGCTTCAAGATTGACGACACGAGAGGACACTGTGTCTCGGCGCGTCTCATTTCGGGATGGTTTTTTGATGATTTGAGCCGTTTTTATTGGATTTTTTTGCAAAATTGCGAGATGGATTTATGAACGAATTTGGTCTGCACCAGCCGATAAGAAGTCATTTTTGAGAATCGCAGAGCAATGACTCGCCTCTGGACAAGAACGCAACGTGGCCTACTATCGTGACGTAACAAATCAGTGCCCGAACGAATGAAAGACTTGTCTGCCATGCCTGCTGTCCGCCAGCATCCTGTTCCCACGCGCTGGCGACAGGAAGTGGAACGCGTTCTGATCAGCGAAAGCCAGATCGCCCGGCGCATCCGCGAACTTTCGGTGGAGATCGCGCGCGATTTTTCTGGCCGCGAAATGGTGGTGGTCTCGCTGCTCAACGGCACGGTGATGTTTCTCGCCGATTTGATACGGCATCTTTCCGTTCCGTTGCGCCTGGATTTCATCGGCGTGTCCAGCTACGGACTCGGCACGGAATCGGGCGATCTGGTTTTCACGAAGGAATTGCGGCTGGACGTTCGCGGCCGCGATGTGTTGCTGGTGGACGACATCCTCGACACGGGCAAGACGCTCTGCAAGGTGATGTCGAAATTGCGCGCGCTCAAGCCGCGCCGCATCAAGACCTGCGTGCTGCTGGACAAGGCGGCCCGGCGCGTCGAGGCTGTGCAGGCGAATTATATCGGCTTTCGCATCCCGGATTTTTTTGTGGTGGGTTACGGACTCGATTTCGCCGAGCGTTACCGCAACCTGCCGTTCGTTGGCGTCCTGCTGCCGCAGATTTACAAGCAGGTTTCCAAGCACGCGATACGCAGGAAGCGGAAAAAAATCAAAAACCGCAGATGAACTCCGCGTTCCACATTCTTTGTTTCGAAACCGATTGATGCAGGTCTCCGTCCATTTTTATTCCTATTTCAAGGATTTGACCGGTTGCGCTCAAACGACCGTCACGCTGCCCGACAACAGCACGCTGGACGATTTGTTGCGCGACGTGGCGGCGCGCTTTCCGAAATGGGCCGCAATGAAAAAATGCACGCTGACCGCCGTGGGTGTTGAATACCAGGGCCGCGATTACGTTTTGAAAGCGGGCGATGAAGTTTCGTTGTTTCCGCCAGTTCAAGGCGGATGAGCATGCCATGAAACGCGAACTGGTCATCACGCACGAGCCGATCGATGAAAGCGCATTGGTCGCGCCGCGCGTCATGAGCAATGGCATGGGCGCGGCGGTTTATTTCACCGGCGCGGTGCGTGAAAGTGAAGAAGGCGCGGCCATCCAGGCCATCGAGTACGAGGCTTTTCAAAAAATGGCGGAGCACCAGTTCAACCTGCTGTTCGATGAAATTGAAAAACGCTGGCCGGTTGAATCTGTCCGTCTGGTGCATCGAGTTGGGGTTGTGAAAGTGAACGAGCCGTCGCTTTGGGTGGAAATCATCGCGCCGCATCGCGGCGAAACATTCGCCGCCTGTCAATGGCTGATTGACGAAATGAAACGCGTCGTGCCGATCTGGAAAAAATCGGTCAGTTGATATGGGGTGCAGGCTTTACCTGCTTGTAGGAAAAATAGTTTTTTCACACCCTCAAAAAAACCGATTTTTTGAAAAGCAGCAAACCCGCGTAAACATTGGTCGAATTGGCTGAAAACGGATGTTTTCAGCCACTTTAAAAAAATGTTGTCAAACCTACGGTACGTTTCATTTTTCGAAAGTCGCAATGGTAATCTGGTTCCAATGACCATTGAAAATGGAATAGTGAATGGGACAGATAGGACGGTGACCTAAAGTAATGAACATCGAACGCCCAACATCGAATGTTCAGGATGACGCCGGAGCGCGACAGCCTTGTCCGCTTGGACATCCTCCATCCTCGGTGAATGCTCCGGGTGACGCGGACAAGTTCTCCGCGCTCCGCCCGAAGGTTCTGACACATATTTGTGAACCCTTGTGACGCTTATTGACGGATAAACCGGGCTAAAAAATAATATTTTTTTTGCGCGGGTTGTCGCGTTCCTGTTGCAGCATCAGCGCTGCGCGTGCGCGGCGGCGACGGCCGGCGGGGTTTCGCGCGGGATCTCGCGGATGTAGATGTTTTTGAACCAAAGCGGGCCGAAGTGGTTTTGCAATTCGATCTGCCCGATGGGGTAGATCGGCTTGTCGCGCTCCCAATAATTCTCGAGCGTGTTGTTGTTCACCACCAGGTCGCCGTTCAGGAAGACGTGCACTTTGTCGCCCACCATGATGATGCGGAAACGGTTCCATTCGCCGACGGGCTTGTCGGCGAACATCAGCGGGTGACGGTCGTGTTTCTCATCATTGTAAAGGCCGCCCGAACCATCCGGAGGATTGAACTGGCCGGGGCTGTGCGGTTCCCAAATCTGCACTTGCGGGCTGCCGCGCAGATAAATGCCGCTGTCGCCCTTGGGCGGAATTTTCCAGTCCACCAGCATCTCGAAATCGCCGTAGTCCTTCACGGTGCAAAGATTGTCGCCCTTGCCATCGTAAACCAGTTCGCCATTGACGGCTTTCCAATGCTCGCGCATCCGCTGGTCGGCCTTGGCTTGAGCGGCGGCGAGTTCTTCCGGCGACATCTTGGCGCGCGTCGGCGGGTCGGCGACCAATCCCTTCCAGCCGGTCAGGTCCTTGCCGTTGAACAAGGCGACAAATCCTTTGGGCGGCTTGTTGTCCTTTTCGACCACGGGGATTTCCTTGATGCGGATGTTGCGGAATTCGAACTTGCTCTCGTGCCCAAGCCAGCCGAGATGCCCGCGATCGCGAAGGTAACCGGGATGCGCGTGGATAACCTCGGCGTCGTGGAAATCGTTT
>DASRBR010000778.1:0-2951 GCA_035653495.1 Verrucomicrobiia bacterium | reverse complement strand
GCACTTGGCCAAAAGCCAATGCCTGAGAGAATCGAACTCGTCCGCGCCACTGCCCTCCTGCCTGCAGGCAGGAGGGCAGATCCATCTTCCAGTCCCATCGCAACAAGACAAGGATAGACGGAAAGCGAGATACAAGAGGGTGAGGGGGACCGCGATGGATTCCAATCCAAGTCTCCGGTAGGGTTCGGTCGTTTTCATCAAGCGAGCGCGTCTCCTAGATGTTGCGTTGATTTTGCTTCATGCCCATTCGCACAGCGATTCGACGTGCGCGGCGGAGCCGTCGCGAAGCCAGCCATCGAGTTGCGCTTGTTCCTTGAGTTGCTGGCCGCGCAAACGCGGCACGACCATGTAGCGGCAATCCACTTCGGCCAACGCGCTCATGTCGCCCCATAGTTTTTCGAATTGCGCGACGGGAAAAACATCCTCCTGTCCCTGGCCCCAGCGTTTCTTCACTTCCTTGAGCGTGATGTAAGTCGGCATCCGGGCGGCCAGATTGCGGATGGCCGTGGCAACTTTTTCCGCATCATCCAAATCGCCGGGAGCCAGCCCAAAAAGCGCCAGCAATTTGCGGATGTCAATCCACGTGGTCAGCGTATTGTAATATGAGAGCGCGAATTCGTCCTCTTCGCGCGGCATGGCCAGCCCTTCCAAAATGCGGACGCGCCCGTTCACGCGCGCCAATCCGCCGCCGCGGTCTTCAATCCGCCGCGTGATGACCTCGAATGAAAGACATGCGCCCTGCCGGATGTGCAAACCGAGCAGCGCCGGGTCAACGTCCACGCCGAGCGTGTCAATATTGTGCAGCAGGAGGTATTTCAGGTTCGGCCGTTGGCGCAAGAGATGGTTCAGCGTGCCGTTGCGCAACAAGTTCGAGACTTCATACCAATGGCCGACGGGATGGAGACATTGCGCCGGCACGTTGTCGGTGTAATCATTCCCCTCGCCCGCCTGTGCCCAGCCGATGAGCGCGGCGCGCAGGCTCTCCCGCACTTTCTGCGCCTGTTCGTCGAGCAATTGCTGCGGCATTTCCTCCCACAAAAATCGCAGATCGCGCACCATCGGGACCATTCGCAGCCCGATTGCCTTGCCGGCCGAAAGCAGCAAGGGCGCGTTGTAACCGTAATTTTTCTGGCCAGCCAAATAAGATTCGACCGCGCCATGCGTCAGGTAGCTCGTGGTGACGACGTGTGGCAAATTCGTCGCGAACTGCCGGTTCACGCGCCGGCTTTTGGCGAGGTGCACTTCAATGAACGTGCGATGCCGTCCCGCCAGTTTGCAAAATGGATGCAACGCCTTCACAACACCCGCGCCTTGCGTCCAACGGCTGCCAACGCCGCCCGCAAGCGTCACCACGGCAACTTCGCCATTGGCAATCGCCGCCTTGCCAGCGTCCATGTATTCGGCTGGCAATTCGCGCGTGGCGTCAATTACGTCGTCAGCTTGCACGTCCTCGATTTTCGTGTTCGCCGGGACACGATTTTGCGCAAGGCCGATGCGGCCATTTTTCAATTCCGCGCGGATATCCTCGTGCTGCGCGCGGTCGAACGCATTTTGTTCGAGCAATTCGGCGAGGCTTTGGCCGGCGGCGGTTTCGTGCTTGGAACGCGGGAGCAGCCGGTCAAAAACCGTTTGCACCACGCCGCGCAATGCCGGTTGGTTGCGGCAAGCGGCGGCGAATTTGTCCAACTCGGCCCGGCGCGCATTCAGCAACGCCCGCAAATCGGAGCGCAGCAGTTGCGGGACGATGAGCGCGTAATAATTTTGCGGCAGCAACGCGTCGGAACCGATGAGAAAATCAGCCCACGTGCCGCGCTCGTTGATGGCGAAATCATAGACAACCGGTTCCATCGCGAACGGCAGTGCGCCTTCCAGTTCGCGCTTGGTCGCATTCATGATTTCTTGCAAGCCGGCCTGCGCCTGTTGTTTTTTTTCCGGCGCGACGATGAAGCCCATGCCGCCGCCGGACATGCCGCCCAGCATCCAGAATCCCCAGAAATCATTGCCGAATTTTTCGCGGGCGCGCGCAATCAATGTCTCCGTGTAAAACGTGCTGGCCCAGGGAATGATGGTCTGGATCGGCCCGTTGAAATTGCGCGTGGTGACTGCGCCGACTTTTTTCACATCGCCCTCGCGCAATGCTGCAAGGATTTCGTCCAGAATCCCAAGCGCCTCTTGCCGCGCGCGCCATTCGGCTTCGGAGCGCAGCAAATACTTTTCCGTCACCATCTCCAGAATGGGCCCGACATTCTGCGCCATGCCGCCATGGACCAGCACGAGGCTGTCCTGAAGTTTGCGGCGTGTTTCCGCAGAAATTTCCTGCGTATCAATGACTCGATGCGTGGGCATCAAGCGTCCGCGGCTCAGGCCCAATTCGGGGTCCGCTTCAGCGGCAAGCGCGCCCTGGATCAATTTCATTCCCGGCCAGACGCCGCCGGAATCCTGCCAACCGCCGCCCGAACCGCCGAGCCATTCACCCAAAATCGCCCGCGCCAAAACCAATCGCCGTTCGCTTTCCTCAAGCTGGCCGGAAAGCGATTTGGCCTGGCCAGTCGCGCGCATGCAAACAGAAATCAACGATGCGAGCAGGTTCGTCGAGACAGCCAGGCGCGAGCCTTTCGGGATGTTGTTGACGTTGCTGATGAGTTCCAAACCGCGACCGGGCCCGACGATTCGCGCAAGCAAATCGGATAAATTTTGTCCTGAACCTTCGATGCCCGGGGGAACGATGCCGGCGGCAACAATCGCCGCTTTCAGCAAGCCGAGATAATCCTTCGCAAAATCGAAAACTTCGCCGAGGCTTTTGATGTCCGCGGTCGCATCCAAATCAACGCTCGTCAGGCGGAGGACCGGTTCGTCAATCACTCGCAGGTAAACTTCAATGGGCGGCTCAGGTTGCGCGTGACGGCCCTTGACGCCGAGGTCGATCGAGACGTTCAGCACGCGCGCGCCTT
>DASRBR010000777.1:0-3054 GCA_035653495.1 Verrucomicrobiia bacterium | reverse complement strand
ACGCGCCTTTTTCGCCGATGAACCAGGAATGTTCAAGCGGGATGTGTCAGCCACGGATGAAACACGGATGAAACACGGATGAAGAAAAACAGGAGTTAGGAAATCAGGAATTCAGGAAAAGAGAGAATTTCCGTTCCTGAGTTCTTGAGTTCCTTATTCGTAGTTTTCCCGATCCGTGTTTCATCAGTGGCTGAACTAAACTTTCCTTATGCCGGAAATCACGCGCGTTTGACGGCGCAGGAAAGTTGTGGATTAATTTCCGCGAACCCTGTGCTCCAAATCACTCAAACCCTTCAACTCTATGAAAAAAACAATCCTCAACCTGTTTTTTCTCTTCACCGCGTCGCTGCTCGGCGCGCAAGTCATCACTCCTTCCGGCCTGAAAACCGCGTTGGAATCCGCCTCCCAGGCTTCCATCATCAGCCTGGACGGAGTGAGCCCGCTCAGTTGTCCGGAAATCTCGCTGACCCAGACCTGGGGCGGCGGCGTTCTCATCTTTTCTGATTCGCCGGAAAGCCCCACCACGCGCGGGATGCTTTACAAGGACACGACCCTGGGCGCGACCACATCAGGCAATCCCAACCGCATCTTCGTTTATCACGAGAACAATAATTCGTCCTCCAGCATGAAATTCAGCGTGCTGATCAAGAACAACGGCAGTTCCTCCGGCACATTGACCGTGGTGCAAGGCGGTTATTCAGGGCCGAGCACGGACTTTCCTTACGTGGGCAAAATGGCTTTTTATCGCTGGCTCACGAATACCGGCTCGTCGGGCGCCAGCGTGGGCGCGGGGCAAATCGTGCGGTTGGACACGGGCTTCGATTCCATCAGCGCGGCGCAAGGCTACGTGATGCACGGCATTTGGGACTATACGTTCACGCAGCCGCATACCGTCATGGTTTGCGCGCTGAATCCTGCCGATAATCCGATCACCGTCGGCCCCGGCCTTTCCTTGCTGGCGCGCGACGTCCATGAGCGCGGCACTTTTTCCTATTGCAACAAGACGGACGACACGACTTCGGGCGAGGTGATTGATACGGCGGCGGGAATCCAGCAATTTCCCATCGGTGGCAACGACGACTCCGACATCACCGGTCACGACAATTCCGTCAGTCCGCCGACCAGCGAAACCGATTCGGGAAATTACGGGGTGCTGTATCGCATGCACCTTTCAACGTCCGCGAGCGACGGGCAATCCTTGGGCGTGGTGATCACGCCGCGCGCGGGGAATTGGGGCGGCGCTGTCTATGCCGAATCGGGAATTCTGTCGGGAGGAAAATTTTTGATTCCGCCAAGCACGACGGTTTTCTCGGACGAAAGCGAAGCGGCAGTCGAAGGCGAATACAATCCGGGCAGCGGCTTTACGGTCTGGCTGCAATTCATGCCGACCGCAGCTTCGAGCTTTCCGGTCCGGTTCATGACCGTGCCGTATTGAAAGCTTTTTCAAGTGGTCGCAAATTTTTTACGCCGATTTTGGAGTGCGGTGGCATGACACCGCTTTTCTTCCGGGCGACATGTCGCCCGGTCCAAAGCGCGGACATGTCCGCGCACTCCAAATAAAATGTTCCGCGACGGTTCCATTTTTTTGCAAGGGGAAATATCTTTTCGACAGAGCGCGTTCAGTGTTCGATGTTGGGCGTTCGTTGTTTCCATCCCAGTTCGAAAGGCTGGATTTTTCCCTGCCCTTCGGCAGTTTGCGCATGTATAGTATGCGGCGATGAATATTCCTGAGCATCGCAAGGCCATTGACAAGCTGGACGCCCAAATCGTCCAACTGCTCAACCAGCGCACCCGGCATGTGCTGGAGATTGGCGATATCAAGCTCAAGGCCGGCGAAGAGATTTACGCGCCGCATCGCGAGCGGGCTGTGCTGCACCGCATCGCCAAGCTGAACCACGGGCCCATCACCAACGAATCGTTGCAGGCGATCTATCGCGAAATCATGTCGAGCGCGCTCTCGCTCGAAAAATCGATGACCATCGCCTATCTCGGCCCGGAAGCAACGTTCACGCACCAGGCAGCCATCCGCCGGTTCGGCTCAAGCCTGCGTTACGTTTCGCAAAAGACCATTGCCGATGTTTTCCTGGAAGTGACGAAACGCCGCGCCGATTATGGCGTCGTGCCGGTAGAAAATTCGACGGAAGGCGTCGTCACGCACACGCTGGACATGTTCGTGGACAGCGACTTGAAAATCGTCGCGCAAATTATTTTGCCCATCCAGCATTGCCTCGTCAGCAATTGCAAGCGCGACGACCTCAAGCGTCTTTACGCGCATCCACAATCCTACGCGCAATGCCGCATCTGGGTGCAAAATCATCTGCCGCATATCGAGATCATCGAGACTTCCTCCAACGCGCGTTCCGCCGAGTTGGCCGCGAGAGAACCGCACTCGGCGGCGATTGCCGGTGTGCTTGCGGCGGAACGTTACGGCTTGCGCATTCTGGAAAGCGACATCCAGGACAATTCGGCCAATGCGACCCGTTTTCTTGTTTTGGGACGCCAATGCAGCCCGCCCACAGGCAAGGACCGCACGAGCGTCATGCTCAGCATCACGGATGAAGTCGGCGCGTTGTATCATTCGCTGGCGGCGTTCCGGCGGTTCAAGGTGAACCTGACGAAAATTGAATCGCGTCCCAGCAAACGCAAAGCGTGGGAATATTATTTCTTCGTGGATTGCGAAGGCCACAAGGACGACCGCAAGGTCGCCAAAGCGATCACGGAACTCCAGCGCCAGTGCAACTTCGTCAAGGTGCTTGGGTCATATCCGAATGGGGAATAGCAGGCTGCTAATTCGGTCTTGCAAATCGCAATCCAGCAGGATTTTGCTTGCAAAGGTACTGTTAAACCTTTTTACTCATCAAACTCTGATCTGGTAAGGAGGCAGTTGGGAGTGAGTGAACGTACCAGTTCGGTTTATTCTGAAACTGAGCATTTTTTATGAAACTGACCCGCCTAAAAGCTTGTGCTTACTCGAAATATCACCTGGCCTGCGCGTTTTTTTACTTTTTGGCCACAGTTATTGCTTCAGCTCAAAGCTGCACCCCACCGCCTTCG
>DASRBR010000776.1:0-6454 GCA_035653495.1 Verrucomicrobiia bacterium | reverse complement strand
CCGCTGCGCAAGGCGCTGCGGCCAACAACAGCCTCACGAATTTTGATTATTATTGCTCGCAGGATTTGGAACAGGCATTGAACGCCATCTTCAACAATCAAAACGTCGGGCCGTTCATCTGCCGGCAACTGATCCAACGACTCGTCACCAGCAACCCGAGCCGCGATTACGTCTATCGCGTCGCCTCCGTCTTCAACGATGACGGCACGGGCGTGCGTGGCAATATGCAGGCGGTCATCCAGGCCATTCTCCTTGATTATGAGGCGCGCAGCACGGACATGCTTTCTCAACCCGGTTACGGCAAACAACGCGAGCCGTTGCTGCGAGTAACGTCGCTTGCGCGCGCATTCCCCGCCCCCGCCACCATCAATGGTTCCTACGGCCAAACCACCAACCAGGTCATCAGCATCGCGACCACGACGCCGCATCGGTTGAACAACGGCGACACCGTTTTCCTCACTTTCACCGACACGTCCGGTTATTCTGTGCCAACGATGCAGGGCTATAGTGTGACCGTGATCAACCCGACGAATTTCACTATCAACGCGCCGCAGTTGGTGGTTGGCACATACGGCCAGACGAATGGCACCATCACGCTCAATCTTTCTGGAAATGGCTTGACGACCAATAATCCCGTATATCTGGTGTTCACCACCGGCGGAGCTTCGAACGGTTTGTTTTCGGTGGCGACGGTGATTGATTCGTCCCATTTCACGGTCAGCACCACCGATACAAACACCCGCTCAGGAAGTTGTTTGCTGCCGAAAATTTCCGCGGGCGGTTACACGCAGAAAGGGACAACAATTACGGTCAGCACCACCGGGCCTCACGGGTTGGTCGTAGGCAACAATGTTTACATCAACTTCACGCTCGGCTCGGCGGTGGATGGAACCTACACCATCGCCACAATCCCTGATCCAACACATTTCACCGTCACTTCCGGGACATCGGCCAACCAAAATCAAAATGGCATCTCCGTTTATTCTCTCGCTGCGCCGCAGCTTGCGCGCTCCGGAACCGTGACCGTCCAATATGGAACGTGGGGCATGGGTTACACAGATTCCGGCGGCAGTTCCAGTCTAATGGAATCGCCGTTGCGCTCGCCGACTGTGTTTAATTTCTATTATCCGAGCTACGAATTCCCCGGCGTGCTGGCTTCGGCGGGAATGACCACACCGGAATTTCAATTGACGACCGCCAGCGGTATTTCGTCTCAAATGAATTACATCGAAAGCGGCCTTCTAAACAATACCGGGAATACAAACGGCATAAGCAGTTTCAACGGCGGCAGTGGCGGTGGCAGCGGCGCCATCGTGCTCGATCTGGGACCGTGGATGACGCCCGCCAACACATCCAATACCGGCATCCCGGCGCTGGTGAGCAACTTGAACACCGTCCTGGCAGCGGGACAATTGTCCGCCGCCGCCCAATCCGCAATCGTGAGCTATGTGGCCAGCACCAATTTTCCATACACCACACCGACCTACACGCAGATGCGAGACCGTGTCCGCGCCGTCGTCCATCAGATCGTCAACTCGCCGGATTACGTGATCCAAAAATAGTTTATGAAGGAAAAAAACATTTCGGTCCTGACCCGGCGTGACTTCATTCGCCGCGCCTCGTGCGCCGCGGTGGGAACGGTCGCGATGAGCGCGGCCATCCGTGATTTGCGGTTCATGAACGCCGCCGTCGCGCAGTCGAACATCACCGATTACAAGGCGCTGGTCTGCATTTTTCTCCAGGGCGGCAACGATTCGAACAATCTCATCATCCCCAGCCTTCTATCCGAATACAATAATTACGCGGCCGTGCGCACCCCGGTGCTGGCGATCCCGCAATCAGCGCTGCTCCCGCTGATGAACGGCACAAATCCGTACGTGGACCCCGCCGGGCACCAGTTCGGTTTACACCCGGCCTGTCCTGAATTGCAGGCGCTTTTCAACGCAGGCAAGCTGGCCCTCCTGTTCAACACCGGAACGCTGGTATATCCCCTCACCCGCTCAGAATATCTTTCCGGTGGAAAAAAGCCGCCGCAGCTTTTCTCACATGCCGACCAGCAAACCCAATGGCAGACTTCTGTTCCCGACCAACCGCCCACGACCGGATGGGGCGGACGTTGCGCAGATTTGTTGAATTCAGTGCAACCCGGCGCGCCGATTTCGCTCATGGTCACTCTCGCCGGCGCGAACACATTTGAAGTGGGCAATATCGTCGCGCAATATTCCGTCTCAACCAGCGGCGCGATTTCATTAAGCTTGCCGGGGACGCCGGGAGGAGGCGCAAGCTCGAATCGTTTGCCGACCTTGATGAATCTGCTCGGCCTGCCGTACACCAATCTCCAATCGCAGGCTTACGCGGGGGCTGCGGCGCAAGCCATCGACACCAGCACGCTGTTGAACTCTGCCATCGCACCGACGGGAGCTGCCAACTATTGGAACACGCCGTTCCCAACCAAGATCACTCCGCCAATCACGGGCGCGACCGCATTTACTTCCACACTGAGTCCGCAATTGCAGATGGTGGCGCGATTGATCGCCGCGGGAAGCACTCCGACGAGCAGCGGTGGCTTTGGGATGAAACGGCAGATATTCTTTGTCCAGGTCGGCGGATATGACCTGCACAGCGGCCAGACAAATTACAGCAATGGCAACGTCATGCTGGGAGCGCACACAAATCTCCTGGCTGAACTCAGCCAGAGCATCAATGCGTTCCAGGCCGCGATGCAACAACTATCCACTCCGCAACAGAACCTTTCACAACAGGTGACTTGCTTCACTTGCAGCGATTTCAGCCGCACCTTTCCCAGCAACGGCCAGGGCAGCGATCACGGCTGGGGCAGTCATCATCTGATCGTGGGCGGCGCGGTCAAGGGCATGAACACCTACGGCACCTTTCCCACCCTGACTGTCAACGGTCCCGATGACACCAGCACCGGACGCTGGATTCCGACGACGTCAACCGACCAATATTTCGCAACCCTTGCGACGTGGTTCGGCGTGGACAGCGGCAACCTGAGCACCATCCTTCCGAACATCGGACGTTTCTCCACGTCCAATCTTGGTTTCATTTGATGAAGCGCATTTTCTCCGTCGTACTCGCCGCTTTGCTGGCCGGAGTCGTCATCATTTTGTTCCTCAAAATCAACCGCGGTTCGCGGCCAGCCCAGCAGGAAGTTCCGGGCAGCAAAACATCCAATTCAATCAGCGCCTCTTCACCGGCGAAGATCGGTTCTTTGCAACAATCAACCAACGCCTCTTCGTTAGCTGCCGTCGCAGTCACTCCCCCGGCTTCATCTTCAACAAAACCGGAAGAGGTTGCAGCGAGAGCGGGTGAACGCGTGGAGGCTGGAAATGAAGAACTCCATTTGCCGCCGGAAACTGTGCTGCAAAATGTGCGGCGTGCCGTGCATCAATATGGCGACATGTTCGGCGGAAATCCGGTCGGCACAAATCCTGAAATCACGGCCGCGTTAACCGGCACAAATCCGAAACACATCAACTTTCTCAACGGACAGCCCGGAATGCGCATCAATCAGATTGGTGAATTGGTGGATGCCTGGGGCACACCGTATTTTTTCCATCAGCTTTCAGGGACGGTCATGGAGATCCATTCGGCCGGGCCGGACAAAATCATGTGGACTGCGGACGACCTGGTCACGAAGTGAGACTTGAGGTAGGGACGGCGCGCTGCGCCGTCCCGCGGACATCCCGATGCATCGGGATGTCGCCACCTTTTGTGGCTCAGGGCGACAACTGGACCGACAAACGGTAAAAAGACGCCCCTGCGCTCGAACTGACGTTTGTGCAGGTGATGACACCGTTGCCGTTTGTGTCCTGTGTGACCGGAAGGTTAGTGACCGTTTGCCAAATCGGATTCAGCAGGCTGGTCGCGCTTTGCAATTGGTAGATTCGCCCGCCCATGTAAGGCGAGAAGACCGCATTGAATCCTGCGCCAGGATTTGGGTGGATGCTGAAGTTCAGGTGCGTGTTTGGATCGTTTGGCGAAATGCCCAGGATATAATCGTTGAGGATGGAATAGCCATTCGCCGCGAGCTGGCTGCTGTTGATGTTGGTCGTGCCAAAATAAAAATTCGCCCACCAACCCGGCACATTGCCATTGACCGGAACGTCCTGCCCTGGTGTGTAAACCCATTTGACCGCATCTGAGATGACGATCTTGTTGGACTCGCCCGTGTAATTGCCCAACTGCACAAAACCATTTGTGCCCGCGGCGTAAGTCTGGTTGGCGATGAGCAAGTGCCAGTTTCCGCCGTTGACGGTTTCGTTCACCGTCGTGGAATACGAGCCGTTCTGATAACCGACCGAGACCGGCGCAATCACCGAGCGGTTGCTTCCTTCCGAATACCAGAAGTAAACATCATATTGACCGGGGGTGATGATGTTCGGCGCAAACGTGGCCTGCGCAGAAGGCGCCGCAGGCGCAACCGATGCGTAGTAATAAAATGGGCTGTAACGATCCGGCGAAGATGAGTCCATCACCCAAACACCGCTATAGCTGGCATTCGTGCTGAACAGGATGATCGTCGGATCCGTCGAGAAACTGCCATTACCTGTGGCCTGGATTGAACCAAATTGCGAAATGGCCTGGAAATAATAGGTGTTGCTCGGATAGAGCCCGGTCAATAAAACCGCGTGGTTCGTCACCAGCGTGGAATCCAGAATCGAACTGCTGCCATAATTCGTGGTGAGGCCATAAAGAACCTGGGACGTTGCCGGAGTATAGGTTGTCCACGTGATGATCGCGCTGCTGGAATGCGGCTGAGCTGCGAGGTTGTTAACGGAATTTGCGATGAACATGCTTCCGAGCCGGACGGTGTTGTTTCCTGAATCGGCGATGTAAGCGTTTCCGGAGGGGTCCAGCGCGATGCCTGCAGGAAAGAAAAAGAGCGCGTTGGTTTCCAAACCATCAACGCTTCCATCATTTCCCACCTGTCCGCCAATCGTGGTCACCACCCAGTTGGTGCCGACCGGCGTGAGTTCGCGAATGGTGTGGTTGCCGGAATCGCTCACGTAAACGTTGCCGGAACCGTCAACCGCAATGCCATCGGGCAAGAAGAACCGGGCGTCGCTGTTGGTGCCATCGGCGCTGCCGATAACACCTGGCATTCCCGCCAGCGTGGTGACAACACCGGAGGGAGTCACTTTCCTGATGGTATGATTGAGCGAATCGGCCACATAAATATTTGTTGCGCTGTCCAAAGCCAAACCTTTTGGGCAATTGAACAGCGCATTTCCTTTCACGCCATCCGCGCTGCCAAAAACTCCTGGAGAACCAGCCAGCGTGCTCACCGTGCCCAAAGACGTGATGACGCGAATCGTGCTGTTCAACGTGTCTGCGACATAGACATTGCTGAACCGGTCCACAGCGATTCCTTGCGGCGCATGGAATTGGGCGTTCGTGCCGGAACCATCCGCGTTGTTCGCGTACCCGGCAACTCCGGCGAGCGTGCTCGCGATTCCGGACGTAGCGATTTTGCGGATGGTATTGTTCAACGTGTCTGCCACGTAAACATTTCCCGAAGAATCGACCGCGACACCCTGCGGGGCGTTAAATTGCGAATTTGTCCCGAAGCTGTTTGTGCTTCCTGCAACACCAGATGTGCCGGAATACGTGCTCACGCTTCCTCCTGCTGAGATTTTGCGGATCGTATTATTGGCCGCATCAGCCACGTAAATATTTGTCTTCGAATCGACGGCGATGGCTTCCGCGAGGCTGAATCGCGCACCAATGCCTTGGCCGTCATTTTTGCCATTGGACGCAAAACCGGCGATTGTGCTCACGACGCCGGCCGGAGTGATCTCGCGCACGGTCCCGTTGAAATAATCCGCGACATAAAGATTGCTGGAGGAACTTGTAGCAATACCAACCGGCCCCCAAAACTGCGCATTCGTTCCCGAACCATCGCTGCTTCCGGGATTGCCCGAGCCCGCGATCGTGCTCACAACTCCAAGCGGAGTGATTTTGCGGACCAGATTATTGCCAGTATCGGCCACATAGACATTGCCGATACTGTCCACAGAAACCGATTGCGGCGAATTGAACGTCGCGTTCGTCCCAATCGCATTGCTGCTGCCATAATTCCCGGCTGAACCCGCCAGTGTGGTCACGACCCCCGCGACAGTGATTTCGCGGATCATGTCATTTGCGGTGTCGGCGACATACACGTTGCCCAACGAATCCACTGCGACGCCTTGAGGTTCGTAAAAGAGCGCACTGCTCCCGGTGCCATTCGCGCTGCCGGAAATTCCCGGTGAACCAGCTAGCGTGCTCACCGAGCCAGCGGCAGTGATTTTGCGGATGGTATGATTTCCATAATCGGCCACGTAAACATTCGAAGATGCATCCACGGCCACCCCGGCGGGCGCGTAAAAGAGGGCATTGGTTCCGACGGCGTTGTTGCTTCCGACAATTCCCGGCGAGCCCGCGAATGTCG
>DASRBR010000775.1:0-3349 GCA_035653495.1 Verrucomicrobiia bacterium | reverse complement strand
CGCCAGTGATCACATCCCGCTGGACACCAGGGAAAAAGTGATTACAAAATCCGGCGCATGGAACCAACTCCCGCACCTGAAACCAAAAGTTGCGCAATCGATTCCGACCAGATGGCGCGGCTGGTTTTGTTCAGTTTCGTGATGACATTCATCATCTCGCGCATCCTCGTTTTTCTCATCATGTCGCGGGCGATTCCCAACATGTTTTTGTTTTTGAATGGCACGCACGTGCACCACTTGAATTACGGCATTTTCCTGCTTGCGAGCGTGGGCGGATACGCGCTGTTTCGCCGGCCCGAAGGACGCGAGGCAAAAATCACCGCGTTGATTTACGGACTGGCGCTGGGATTGACCTTCGACGAATTCGGAATGTGGTTGCACCTGGGCGGGAGTTACTGGCAGCGGGTGAGCGTGGATGCGGTGATCATCGTCGCGGCGGTGCTGGCGTTGTTAGCCTACACGCGCTCGCTGGAAAAATTGGAGTCACATCACATCTGGCTTTTTTCAATTCTCGTGCTCGGCCTGATTGGTTTTGCCGCAACGATATTTTTTGCGCAGGGGCACATCGGACAGATCATCGGGCCGCCGTTGCGTGAATTGGAATCCGCCTCGTCGCCGTAAAGAAGACTTACCACCAAACGCGTTTACGAAGGCGCGCAATGCGGTCGCGGATGGCTGTGGAAAGTTCCTGCGCGTCGCGGCGCAATTCGTCATACCGCGCATCGCCGGTGCGGTCATGGAGATGGCCGAGCATTTCGCGGCAAAATTCGCAATCAGCCAGCGCCCACTTGCATTTGACGATGTTGCCGCAGATGGCGTCATCATCGTAACCGATGCCGTGCCCGCCCGCGAGGTTTGCGCCGACTTTTCCGGCTGAAAGATAAAGCACCTCCGAATCATCGGGGATGTCTTCCATGCGCATGACGCTCACGGCGAATTTGCGCGCGATTTTGGAGATCACCGGATAATCCTCGTTGTCCGGAGGCTCATTGTCGAACGGGTCGTCCGCATCTTCATCGAATTCAACTGCGTCTTGTGGCGATTCAGTTTCGTTTTCGGCAGGCCCAAACTCTTCATCCTCATCGAAGAGTTCATCCAGTTTTTGCTGGATTTCTGAAGTCGTTTCCTCATCGTCTTCTTCGGCGGGATATTCTGGAGGATCAATATCGAAATGGACCTTATTATAAAGGTCGCGGGGATTTTTGAATTTGTCCGGGTCATCACCCAACGCAGCCATGTATTTGTCCATGAGCTTTTCGTTGCGGTTCAATTCCCGCTCCCACCATGCCTCATCGGGCGGACGTTCCGGTTGATGCTGCGGCTCTGGCATAAGTCCCGTGCGATACAATCAGCTTCCGGGATTTCGGCCATTCTGTCAAAAAAGATTTGGGTGTTAAATGAAAAGCGAACACGGTGGCTTAGAAAATATTGGACGGAGCAGGTTCGTCACTCGCAAATCAGCGCTTGGACATCTTGGCGCGGGCGGCCTGAAGGATGGCGCGTTCGCGCTCGGTGAGGCTTTGGATGCCGTGCGCAGAAATTTTGTCGAGAATGGGATCCACTTCCTTGCTGATGAATTCATCGGAGGGCAGGTCGGACGGGACATCCGGGCGCGGGCGGCGTTGAAGGACCTTCGGATTGATCGTTGCGGCCTTGATCATGCGTTCGCGGCGCATTTTGCGCTGGAGCGGGTTCCATTCGCCAAGATTTGGTTTGAAACGGTGGCCCCAGCGAATGAAGGCAACGCCTGTCAAAATGCCGGCAAGATGGGCCGCGTTCGCCATTGGGGTGTACGGGATGATGGTGGTGAATGCGGAATACAAAAGCACAAACCAGAAAATCCAGATCACCCGCAATGTCACCGGGAAAAAGTAGATGAAGGTGGTGAGATCGCGCATCGGGTAAAGCATCGCATAAGCGCCGAAAAGTCCCATCACACCCGCCGACGCGCCTACCACAGGGTAATCGGGATAATTGGGCAGAATCCACGTGACAAAGAGCTGGAACGCCCCGCCAAGAAAGCCGGACCCGAAATAAAGCAGGAGAAAAGTTTTCTTGCCGAACGTTTCCTCGATGGATCGGCCGAAGAAATACAAACCGATGCAGTTGCCCAGCACATGCCAGGGCCAGGGAGTGAGATGGAGAAATTGAAAAGTGAGGATTTGCCAGTATCGATGCTCGCGAAAACCTCCCAAGCTCAAGGCGAACCAATCCAAAAGCGGCGCATGCGCATAAAACATCAGGATTGATTGCACCACGAAGATGACCAGCAATGCGACGACCAGGGTGATTGTCAGGGAATAACCCGATCCCTCCGGGTCGCGCATGTATTCGCGGTCACGTAACATAAAAACAACTTCGAATTTACTCCGGCGCCGGGGTGATTTTCAATGAAGTTTTGGTTTCCGGCTCAACAATTCGCGTCCGAACGCGCCTGCGCGCCCATTGGCGGGCCAGCAGGCAGCCCGTCACAATCCCTCCCAAATGCGCGGCGTGGGCCACATTCCCAAATAGATTGTCCAAGTTCAACGCTGAAGGCAGGGACTTCGCAAACAATGGTTCGAAAATTCCGTACAATGTTATCCCAACCGCGACCCATAAAAATGTGGTGGCCCGCATCCTCAAAGGGATGACGAAGAACAGCAGCACGTAGAGGCGTTCGAGGGGATAAAGCATGGCAAACGCTGCCACCAACCCGAATGCCCCCGCCGAGGCCCCAACCGCAGCTCCAGCCCCAAACAACCGCGGAACAAACGCCATGCCCGCCATTTGCACCAAACCGCCCACCGTCCCGCTCAGGAAATAAAGCCAGAGCATCCGCTTTTTCCCAAGCGTGATCTCGACTACCCTGCCGAAAACAAAAATGATCCATGAGTTGACGAGCAGATGCCACGGGGCTGGCACGGCGTGCATGAATTGATAGCTGAGCAGTTGCCAAATATAACCGTGGCGCAGGCCTTCCACACTCAGTGCAAAATATTTATCAATCTCGAAGTGAGGATGAAACTGCACTACCCACATTTCGAGCAGCCACACGATGGCATTGGTGATCAGCAACGCCGCGGTTGCCGGCCACATGAACCGCGTTCTTTGCCGCGGCGCTTGATCATTTTCAGCCTCGTTCAGCATCAGACAAGATAGCGTTGAACATCAAAGTTTCAATGGTGTTCGGAACTCGCGCGAAGAACGCGAACGCAGCGAAGGATTTTCAAAATTGAGCACTAGATCTGCACCGGTTCAAGTTATTTGGCCGCCCGCTTTCAAAATCCTTTGAATGTCAGCTTCAACACGGGCGCTTTTAACCGGATATCTCCACCATGTCCACCATCCACTTGCCAGCTTGCGTGCT
>DASRBR010000774.1:0-2530 GCA_035653495.1 Verrucomicrobiia bacterium | reverse complement strand
GCCAGCCGGCTGCGCCCATCACGCGCGTGCTTCAGCCGGCGAACACGGCGCTTCTCGCCGACAGCGCGCAGATCAATAATTTCGAAGCGCCGGCATCGCCCAGGAACCCGATGATCGAAGAATTTTTCTACATCGACCTGGAAACAAATTACGCGAGCATGAACAATTATCCCAACGCCCATTTCCGCCATGTGCAAAAAGCGAACGTCGTCTTTTGCGACGGCCACGTCGGCGCGGAAGATTACGTACCCGGCTCCATAGATCAGAAAATGCCGTCGCAATACGTCGGGCAACTAAGGCCTGAAACTTTGAGATTTCCGTAAGCCAGATTTTTTCACCGCAGAGACGCAGAGACGCAGAGACGCAGAGGAGGAAATCAGGAACTCGGGGAAAGGAGAATACTGAGGCTGGGTGTCTCGATGGTTGATTCTGAATTTACCAATGGAGCATCTTGAATCCTGAACCTGGCGTTTTCCTGATTTCCCGAGTTCCTAATTGAAATTTCTCTGCGCCTCTGCGTCTCTGCGGTGAAAAGTCTCGTTCTACGCCCCGACTTGCTTCTTAATTGCTTCGCAGATGAGCTTGCTGTGTTTTTCGAGCAGGCCGGCGTCGCGGCCTTCCATGAGCAGACGCGCCTTGGGTTCCGTGCCGGAATAACGGAGCAACACGCGGCCGCCTTCGGCCTTTACGGCCTGCTCGGCCTGTTCAACCAGTTTCAGCACGCCGTCCAATTGTTCGAACGGCTTTTTCTCGCGCACCTTCACGTTGGTGACGAGTTGCGGAAACCGAGTCCAGCATCGCGCGAGTTTTGAGAGCGGTTTGTTGCTCGTTTTCATGATGCGCAACATCTGCAATGCGCAGACCAGGCCATCCCCGGTAGTGCTGTAATCGCGGAAAATCAAATGGCCGCTTTGCTCGCCGCCGAAGTTCGAGCCATTGCGCAGCATCTCATCGATCACGTTCTTGTCGCCCACGGCCGTGCGCACGACGTTGCCGCCATGCTGCTTGATGAATGCGTCCAGGCCGATGTTGCTCATCACGGTGGCGACGAGCGTTTTCTCGGCGAGTTGTCCGGCTTCGAGCATGTCGCGCCCGGCGATGGCCATGATGTCGTCGCCGTCAATCATCGTTCCCGTTTCGTCGCACAACAAAACGCGGTCTGCGTCGCCGTCGTGCGCGATGCCGATGTCCGCGCGATGTTCGAAAACCTTCTGGCACATCTGTTCGGGATGCATCGAGCCGCATTCCTTATTGATGTTCATGCCGTCGGGATGATTGCCATAAACGATGACTTCCGCGCCGAGTTCGCGCAGAACGCACGGCGTGGATTTGTAAGCGGCCCCGTGCGCGCAATCCACCACGACGCGCAATCCTTCCAACGTCATGCCGCGCGGGAACGAGGTCTTGGCATATTCGATGTAACGGCCAAGCGCGTCATCAATGCGCACGGCCTTGCCAATCGCGCCGGCGGTCGGGCGGATGTTTTCTATTTCGCCGCTGAAAACGAGTCCTTCAATCCGCGCCTCAATCTGGTCGTCCAACTTGTAACCATCCGCGCGAAAGAATTTGATACCGTTGTCGTCGTAAGGATTGTGCGAGGCGGTGATGACGATCCCGGCATCGGCGCGCAAACTGCGCGTGACATACGCCACGCCCGGCGTGGGCAGCGGACCGATGAAGAGCACATCCACGCCCATCGACAAAACGCCTGAAGAAAGCGCATTTTCGAGCATGTAACCGGAAAGGCGGGTGTCCTTGCCGATGACAATCTTGTATTTGCCGCGCCCGCGGGAGTGGGTTTCGAGATTTTTGAAGACGTGGCCTGCGGCGCGGCCGAGCTTGAGGGCTGTTTCGGCTGTGACCGGCTCGATATTGGCGGTGCCGCGTACGCCGTCGGTGCCGAATATTTTCTTTTGGGTTGTCATGTTCGGAGCGGGTCGATCATTTCGGTTCGGAAATGCGTTCCGCGGTGGCATTTGCTGGAGTTAGGTTGTCCACTTTCAAATTATTGGGCACCTCCGCGCGGATTGGACGGCGGACTTGCTTTTCGTCGCTGAGGTCGCTCAGGTCAATATAAACATGAATGTCCTTCTCCTGCAATTTCAGCAGTTCATCCTCGGGACCGCTGATGTCCACGGTGGTCGTGGCGGGAGTGATGCTGAAGCGGTTGGTGTTCATGGTGGAAGTCATCAAGGTGATGGGAACGGCGGGAAAAGTGCGCTTGGACGAATTCACCAACGGCGCCTCTTTTAATGAGTGCTTTTGCGATTGTTCGCGCTGCAACGCCGTCTCGATGGTCAGCCACGTCAACGCCGCGAGCAGCAGCGAGAGCAGCTTCCACCAAAAATTGTTCACCACGATATCGCGCAGGGGCATGTTATTTTGGAGTTGCCTTCTGGACGGCGGGAGGATGCTTGAGTTCGCGCTCGCGCGAGCCGAGCCATTTGCGCGATGCCATCACCAACCCATGCGACTGGCTGCCTTTCACCAAGACCGACGTCAGAAAAGCCCGCAATTCTTCCTGGCTCAC
>DASRBR010000773.1:0-4715 GCA_035653495.1 Verrucomicrobiia bacterium | reverse complement strand
CGCAACGGCGGTCCCATGGGATTACGAGATCGAGACCAACTACGAAAAATTCATCGAGCCGCTGACGAAGGTCCACATCCCAACGTTCGTCGCGCCGGCGGTGTGGAATTGGAACGAGGTTTTTCCCGATTATCACAAATCGTTTTACAATCTCAACGGCCTGACCGCTGCCGGGAAAAAACTCGGCACGCTTGGCATGTTGAACACCGGCTGGACCGATTGCGGCCAGACGCTTTACCGCCAATCGCTGCCTGGCCTTGCTTTCGGCGCGGCAGCCGCGTGGCAATCTTCGATGGTCGATACCAACACCTTCTTCAACGACTACTGCAAGCTCGAATATCCCGAAGCGGCCGCGGCGGAAGTTGCGCCGGCGCTCGAAGACCTTTCGCGTGTTGAAGAAATGTTCGAGAGCATCCTGAACAACGCGACGCAACACGGTTTCTGGCGCGACCCGCTTGCGTCGTCGAATTACACCGCGCGGCTGGAAAAGCACGACGCGGATTTGCACGAGGCGCGTTTGCTGGCCGAAGACGCCGAGGAACATCTCATGCGCGCCCAAAAAATGGCGCCGCAAGATGACACGCTCAAGAGCCTGTTGATCGCCTCGCGGCTTTTCGATTATCTCGGCATGAAATGCCTTTACGCTGTCGAATGGTCGCATTATTTCCGCGACTTGCAGAAAAATCCCGATCCCAAACTCGTCACGCTTTACGTCGGCATCCAGATGAACGCGCAATATCACAGCATGATGGCCGACCTGATGGATGGCATCACCGAACTGCGCGAGCCCTATCGCGAAGCGTGGCTGGAAGAGTATTTGCCCTATCGCCTCGGCACGGCCATGGCGAAATGGGACGCCGAGCAGGAACATTGGACTCGCACCTGGCAAAAGCTCAATCATCTCCTCGGCAGCCGGAAGAAAGACGAACCGTTCCCTTCCATTGAGGCCATCAAGGTGGAGTAGCATTGTCCTGCAAATCTTTTGAATCACGCAGAACAGCGGTTACATCGTTAAATCGTTAAAACGTTACAACCAGCATCCCGCATCACTTTCCGGATTCCGCAGATGGAAATTAGGAACTCACGAAATCAGGAAAAGGAAGCGTTTTATCGTTAACGTCACCGTTTGGAAGGTTTCCGTTTCAAGCTCGGGTTGACTCTCCAAACTGTGAGGTCTAGCTTTTTATAAGGAGTAAATTATGAAAATTCGAACGATCATCAATTACACATCCACCGTCGCGGCCATTGCCGGCCTGCCTCTCCTGGCTCCAAGCGTCAAAGCCGCGCCGACGCCGCTATTGGGACAAATTTCCATTCACCTTGGAAACAACCAGCCGCCGCCACCGTCGCAGTATCAGCCGAGTTGGTCTGACGATCAGCGGAGGGAGTTGCGGCACATCTATTACCGGCTGGAACACGCCAACAAGGATTACGAAGGCCATCGCAGCGACGCATTGCGTGAAATCCGTCGCGCCGCCGAACAAATGGGAATGGACCTGCACGGTCAGGGCTATGCGCGGGAATGGGAAGGCAGCCAGGGTTATGGCGGATACAACCAGCAGACTGAATCGCAGGAATGGTCCGATAATACCCTCCGGCACGCTCGCGAACGCTTGAGAGAGCTTGCGGAAAGCACGCAGGATCCAGTGCGTCATCATTTGTTTGAGGCAGTGCACGATCTTGACGCGGCGCTGCAGGTTCAGTAAATACGGCGTTTGATGCTGGATGCTTGTCGCTTGATGCTGGCAAGCATCGAATGTGTCAGGGCAAAGCAGGAACTCCTGCTTTGCCCTGATTTTTTTTAGAGGGTAGGCTCTCCGAATCGCGCGAGCGGCAACCTCACACCCTTCGGAACTGCACATTTCCCTCAATGCCCTTGAAAAGGAACGGTGAATTTGTGTCAATACGGACCAACTATTTATGGACACGATTTTGGACGATGGTTCGGCAATCCTCTGAATTATGCTATTCAGTTCCTGGCAGTTCATCTTCCTGTTCCTGCCCGTGGTATTGTCCGGCTTTTGTGCGCTGCCGGTCAAACCGGCTTGGCTGAGGAAGGTATGGCTGTTGCTCGCTTCGTTCGTTTTTTATGCTTACTGGAAAATCGAGTACGTGCCGCTGCTTTTGATCTCGATTGGGTTCAATTACCTGTTCGCGGAAATCATCGCGCGGCATGGGAATCGCTCGTTTGCGAAGGGCGCTTTGATTTTGGCAGTCACGGTGAATCTATCGTTGCTGGGATATTTCAAATACACCAATTTCATCGTGGATGTCTTTTGGCACTTTGCGGGAAGGCAATCGCCCCATTGGAACATCATCCTGCCACTGGCCATCTCCTTTTTTACCTTCACACAGATCGCATATCTGGTGGATGTCTATCGCAACCGGTCGTTGCATTATCGGCTGCTGGATTATTCATTTTTTGTGGTGTTCTTTCCGCACCTGATCGCCGGACCGATCGTGCGACATTGGGAAATCATCCCGCAATTCGCCGGCAAAAAGATGCTCGCAACTGTCGACGACTTGCGCGTGGGTCTTTCGCTGTTCTTGATCGGGCTCTGCAAGAAGGTGCTGCTGGCGGATTCGGTGGCAGGATATGTCGCGGATGTCTATGGGACGGCATTCGCCAGGCCGGACATGCTGAACTGGTTCGATGCGTGGCTGGGCACGCTGGCATTCGCATTGCAGATATATTTTGATTTCTCGGGTTATTCGGACATGGCAATCGGGTTGGCGCGCTTGTTTGGCATCAAATTTCCGGTCAATTTCAATTCGCCCTATCAAGCGGCATCCATCGCGCAATTCTGGCAGCGCTGGCACGTGACGTTGACCCGGTTCCTGCGCGAGTATGTCTATTTTCCGCTGGGCGGCAATCGCTGCAGCCCGGCGAGGCACGTCTTCAACATCATGGTGACGATGCTGTTGAGCGGCATCTGGCACGGCGCGGGCTGGACGTTCATTATCTGGGGCGGATTGCACGGGATATATCTCGTCATATCGCATCGCTGGGGGAAAATGACCGAACATTTCGCGTGGGCGAGAAGCCGCTTCTATTGCGCAGCATCCGTGGCGTTAACATTTTTTGTCGTGTTGATCGCGTGGGTCTTTTTTCGCGCGCCGGATTGTGCTTCAGCGATGCGCATGCTGGCAACAATGTCCGGCGCCCATGGGTTGACCATCGCCGATGAAGTGACCAACCCGGCGAGAGGCTCGGGGGTGTTCCTGACGCATGTGGGACTTCATTTCGTGGACAAGGCATTTTCGGCGGATTACTCGACGCTGTTCATCATGATCGCGTTGATGATGGGCATCGCCCTGGCGCTGCCGAATTCGCAGCAATTGCTCGCCTCTTTTACCCCGGCGCTGGAACCGGTGAAGACTCCGACGCGGCTGCGACTGGCGCTGGGTTTGCAAAGTGGCTTGTGTCTTGGCATGGCATTTTTCCTGGTCGTGCGCACTTTTTACGCCGCAGCGCCGAGTCCGTTTCTGTATTTCAATTTTTAACCATGGACTCGCGCAAAAAATTTTTTTTGGGACTGGCAGGAGGTGTGATGCTGGCGTTTCTGGCGTATGCGGCCGCGTTTTGGTTCAACTTGGGGCGGCCGACAAAATCATCGCGGTGGTGTTACGAAATCAACCAGAAGAAACGCGCGATGGCGAACGCGGTGTCCGGACCGAAACTGCTGCTCGTCGGCGGGTCAGGCACGCTCTTCGGCATCAATGCCAAAGCGATCCAGTCTGCCACCGGTTTGCCCACGGTGAATCTCGGCACGCACGCGGCATTGGGAATTCCGTTCATTTTGCAGTGGACGAAAGAATTGGCCAAACCCGGCGATACGGTGTTGCTCACTTTTGAGTATGAACTGTACCGCGAGGATGAATTGGACCTGTCGCACGGGGACGAGGAACTCGTGGATTACGTCATCGCGCGCGACCCAAAATATTTCGCTCAATTACCGTTCGCCGACGAGTGGAAGATATTCATGCTCACTTCGAACAAGCGATTGAAGAAAGGATTTAAAAACCTGGGCCGCGCCGAAGGGCCCGAGGTGGTGGCGAACGACATCTATTACTCGGGCTTCCTCGACGAATGCGGCGACCAGACGCATAACACCATTTCGAACCGGCGGCCCAACGCAGTGGAGAAACTCTCCTCCACGACAAGCGTCCTGGCGTTCGGTTTTTCGGAAAAGCTGCGCGCGTTTGATGCGATTGAAGCCTTTTGTCGCTGGGCGCAGGAAAAAAAAATTTACGTGCTTGCCACCTACCCGAACCTTGCCGCGAGACCAGACTATTACCGGCCTGAAGCGAAGGCCGCCGCCCGAGAAATCCGCGATAACTTCACGCGCCTGAACGTGCCGGTGCTGGCCGATTACACCGATTCAATCCTGCCAGCCGACATGTTTTATGACACGCTGTATCATCTTACCCAGGAAGCTGCGGTTGAGCGCACACGGAAATTGTTGCCGCTCTTGAAGGCGCATTTGCAGGATCATCCTTGGGACCATCCGATCAAACCTGAAAAGAGCCGCCCGATAGCGTCTGCCGACAAGTAAAAAAATTTTCGTTCCCGGTTTTCTTGGGTCAGGTTCTCGCTATTCGCTTTTAGAGCAGATTAAATTAAGGTAGCCGTTTGATTTGATGAGAATGGATGGTTGATTTCCGGGTGGAACGGGCAACCTTGCCCGTTCAGGTCGGCAACCTGCCGACCTGTT
>DASRBR010000772.1:0-8699 GCA_035653495.1 Verrucomicrobiia bacterium | reverse complement strand
AACACCGAGGAATACACGGTCCTGACTTATAATGCTTCCAACACCACCGCGACGCTTTACTTGAATGGCGTGCAAGTCGCGGTGAATTCGAATCTCACCATCACTCCGGCAAGCATGGGAAAGACCTACGATAATTGGCTTGGCCGCGATCAATACGGCGACCCGGTGTTTGACGGAAGCATCGATGAGTTACGAATCTGGAGCGCTCCTGTCTCGCCATTATATCAATCGCTCACTTTCGATGCCGGGCCGGACGTGGTCATCACAAACACCACGCCGTATGGCCTCACCGTGAGCGTTTCGACGTCCATGTTCGTCGGCCAACCGCAACAAGCCGCCGTCACGGGGACTTTCGCGCAACTCACTAATGCGCCATTGGCTTCCGCGCTTGTCACATGGACTTCCGCCAATACGAATATTGTGACGGTGAACAGCAACGGGTTGATCACAGCGGTCGCCCCCGGCAGCACAACCGTCAGCGCAACTCTTGGGTTGATTACGCAACCGAGCGCGACCATCTCGGTTTCGGGTGGAACTGCGGGCAATGGCACTGTGGCCTATTGGACATTCAACAACCAAGCCAATCTGGGTCTCGACAGCAGCGGTCTTGGCAACAATTTGACGACTGCCAGCGGCTCGCCGGTTTACAGCACCAACGGGATGTTCGGAGGTTCGGTCTATCTGAACGGAAACAGCACTTTGACGACGAGTTCAGGCGCATTTCCTTTGGGTGTGCCGACCGGCGCGAACCCTTACACGATTGCCGTTTGGGAAAAAGTTGACACGGGTTGTCCGAACAACGGCGGATTTATTGGTTGGGGCGCAAATTCGACCGGCGAGGCAAACAATTTGCGTTTGAACGGACCTGGAAGCGTCGATGATTACTGGTATTCGGACGATTTCATCGTCAACGGTCTTTCCGTGAATCCGATGGACGGCAACTGGCACGCCATCGCTGTCACGTGGGACGGGACAAACGAAATTTTTTATGTCGATGGAGCCAACGTCGGGACGAGAACAACAACCGGCCCGAGCGTGCAGCCGGCGAATTTTATCGTCGGCAAAACCACGGCTGATGTGGATTTCCAGGGCTGGGTGGCAGATTTGCTCATCGCGAACACCGCATTGACGCCGTCAGACATCGCCGCGTTTCAAGCCGGTGTCTGGTCGCCGAATTTGTCCGCTCATGCATTGCTTCCCTCAGCTTCGCCTTCGAACATCGTTTTCGCAGGAACTACGGTGACGCTCACCGCGCAGGCCGCGGGAGTGCCTCCATTCCAATATCAATGGCAGTTCAATGGCACGAACATGTCCGGCGCGACGGCGTCCACACTCGTTTTGACGAATACCGTGACTGCCGATTCAGGCAATTACTCATTCACCGTCAGTAACTCGTCCCAAACCAACACCAGCCCGGCGCTGACTGTCACCGTCAATCCCCCAAGCGCGCCCGTTTTTGTCATGCAACCTTCGCCGTCTGCGTCCACCAATTACATCGGAGGATTTGTGACGCTGACAACCTCCGTGGCAGGCAGCCAGCCGATAACATTGCAATGGCAGCACAACGGCGTAAACATCCCGAATGCGACCTCAACCTCGTTGACTCTCGCTTCGTTGCAAACAAACTCGGCGGGAAGTTACACAGTGATTGCGTCCAACGCGCTTGGAGTCACCAACAGTTTGCCTGCGATCCTGACCGTTTTGCCGCCGCCCAATCCATTGGCGTTGAACATTCTCACTTACCACACGGACAACACCCGCGACGGCGCGAACACGAATGAAGTCATCCTCACGCCGGACAATGTCAATGTTTCCACCTTTGGCCGCGTGATGAGCTACACGACGGATGGTTACATTTACGCGCAACCTTTGTATGTGTCCGGTTTGACCATCCCTGGTCAAGGCACACACAACGTGGTTTTCGTTGCCACGGAGAACAATACGATTTATGCGTTCGATGCGGACACCAACTCGGGCACAAATGGAGGAATTCTTTGGCAAACGAATTTGGGAACGGCCATTTCAAGCTACAATGGCGAGTTTGGGACGCGTTATTCGGGGAGTTATTATGCGGACATCGTTCCGGTCGTTGGAATCACCGGCACACCCGTGATTGATCTGTCTTCAGGAACGCTTTATGTGAACGTTCACACGCGCGAGGTCACGCCGAACAGCACCAATTATGTTCATCGCATTCATGCGCTCAACATCACAAACGGAATGGAGCGGAGTTTCAGCCCGGTGGTGGTGAGCAACTCGATGCCGGGAACAGGCGTGGACAGCACGAACGGCATCGTCACCTTCAATCCGAGACAGCAGAATCAGCGTCCCGGGGTGACTTTGGCTGGCGGCATGTTGTATGTCCCTTACGGTAGTTACGAAGATACCGATCCTTATCACGGCTGGGTTTTCGGTTTCAACGCAAGCAATCTCGCGCTGTCCACGAATTACGTATTCAACACAACACCGAATGCGACCGTTGCTGCCTTCGGCGCGAACGCCGGTGAAGGCGCGTTGTGGATGGGCGGCGATGGACTTTGCGCGGACACAAGCAACAACTTGTTTTTCGCGGTCGCGAACGGCAGTTTCAGCGCGAACACCAACGGCGGCGATTACGGCGACAGCTTTGTCAAACTTTCAACGACAAATGGCTTGAAAGTGGCCGATTATTTTACGCCGTATAATCAAGCGACCCTGGCTGCCGACGACACGGACCTCGGCTCAGGCGGAACGATTTTGCTGCCGGATTCGGTCGGCAGCGCGGCGCATCCGCATCTGATGCTCGGCGCGGGCAAGGCGGGAACAATCCATCTGGTTGACCGCGACAACATGGGTCATTTCAACGCGACAAACGACAGCCAGATTGTGCAGGAGCTTCCAAACGCATTTTCCGGCGCGTGGGACACACCGGCCTATTTCAACAATCATATCTATTACCAGGGCTCTGGTGATGTGATGCGGGCGTTCCTCATCACCAATGGTGTCATCAATCCGACGCCGACTTCCACTTCCAAAACGAGCTTCAGCGCATTGGGCGGCACGCCGGTGGTATCGGCGAACGGCACCAATGATGGAATCGTCTGGACGCTGCAATCGGATGCTGCGGGAGGTTCCGGCGCGGTAATTTTGCACGCTTACAACGCGACCAACCTCAGCCAGGAGCTTTACAACAGCAGCATGAACCTCGCGCGGGACAATCCGGGCGGCGCGATCAAGATGACCACGCCCATAGTGGTCAACGGCAAGGTGTTCGTTCCCGCGCAATACGAGTTGTCCATCTTCGGCAACAGCCTGTTCCTCGCAACGCCGGTCATATCGCCGCTTGGCGGTTTGTTCACCAATTCCGTGATCGTGACCATCACCGACGCCACGCCGAATTCCACGATTTACTACACCTTGGACGGAACGCTGCCCACGACGAACTCACTTGTCTATAACGCACCGTTCGTCCTGACCACGAGCGCCAGCGTGCAAGCCATCGCCGCGCAACCGGGCGCGGTTAACAGCGGCGTGGTGAGCGCAAGTTTCGTGGACAGTTCGGCCGTTGGTTCGGGCACCGGACTGCTTGGCTCGTATTGGTCGAACGTCACCAGCACCGCCTTCACGAATGTTTCCTTCTCTGTTTCGCCGACGTTGGTTCGCACGGATGCGACGGTGAATTTCAATTGGACCGCAAATCCACCTGCTTCAAACATCGGCTTGAGCAATTTCGTTGTCCGCTGGACCGGCTCCGTTCAACCGGAATACAGCGAGACTTATACGTTCACGACTTTGACAGCCAGCGGCGTTCGACTTTTTGTAGACGGCCAGTTGCTCATCAACCAATGGACCAATCAATCCGCGACAGCCTGGAGCAATGCCATCCGGCTCACGGCTCAACAGCGTTACAATATCGAAATGGATTATTTCAACCAGGGCGGGGGCGCAGTCGCGCAACTTTCCTGGAGCAGCCCATCAACGCCCAACGCCATCATTCCCGAAACGCAACTTTATCCCGTCACCAACCCTCCGCCTGTGGTGGTCTTGTCTGCGCCGACAAACGGCTCATCCTTCACCGCCGCTGCCAGTGTCTCTTTGATCGCAAACGCGGATGCGCAATACAATCCTTTGAGCTACGTCAGGTTTTATACCAACGGCGTCTATCTTGGCAGCGTCAGCAACGTCCCCTACGAATTGACCATCACAGGCGTTGCAGCAGGCAGTTACACCTTGACCGCGACGGCAACGGATGCCAGCGGACTCACTGGCACTTCTGCGCCGGTGAACATCACCGTAAAAAGTGGCACCGGACTTCCCTATGGACTGACGAGCAACGCGCCGCTTGGCGCATTCCTGAATCAAAACATGCCGGGCTCCTTCAACGGCGCGATACCTTCCCGGCTCTCTCAGACCGGCGCATTTTCGGATACGCCCAATCGCATTCCATCGAGTGGGTTGATTCCGTACGTGCCGAACACTCCCCTGTGGTCCGACGGCGCGCTCAAGAGCCGTTACCTGGCGTTACCTTACAGCCCGGGACTTGTTTCCCCTGCGCAACAGATTGCTTTTGCTCCGACCGGCCAATGGACATTTCCGTCCGGCACAGTGTTCGTGAAGAACTTCGACCTCGTCGTTGATACGACGAATCCGAACGTCCCTCCGCGCCGTCTCGAAACGCGTTTGCTTGTGCGCGACACCAACGGCTCGGTTTATGGCGTCACTTATAAATGGCGTCCCGACAACACCGACGCCGACCTGTTGACCACCAGCCTCACCGAAGCGATTTCGATCACCAATTCCACCGGCGTCACCACGCAAAACTGGTATTACCCAAGCCCGAGCGATTGCTTCCAATGTCACACGCCGCAAGCGAACTACGTCCTCGGCGTCAACACACGCCAGTTGAACGGTTTCAACACCTATCCCGCGACTGGCGTCACGGACAATCAGCTTCGCACACTGAACCGCCTCGGCCTGTTCAATCCCGCGTTCGACGAGGCGACGATTTCCAGCTTCGAACAATTGTCGAGTGTCACCAATACGAATGCGACGTTGGTGCAGCGTGTTCGGTCGTATCTCGACGCGAATTGCGCGCAATGCCATCAACCCGGCGGAACGGGAATCACCTTTGACGCGCGTTATGACACGCCGTTGACCAATCAAAACCTCATCAACACTCCAGCCAAGTTTTCACTCAGTTACGACAACGCGATGATCGTTTCGCCGTCGGATGTTTGGCGTTCGGCGCTGTATGACCGGATGAACACGGTGGATTCAACGATCAAGATGCCGCCATTGGCAAGAAACGTGATTGATACGAACGCCGTTGCCGTGCTCGCCGCCTGGATTAACACCCTGGGCGGCACACCAGCCTTGCCTCCGCCGACGCTTGCACCTTCCGGCGGCATCTTTACCGGATTCGTTCACGTCACCGCTGCGGAATCGGCGACAAATTCGACGCTCTATTATACTTTGGACGGGACTCTGCCGACGACCAATTCGACGCCATACACGGGGCCAATCGAATTGACTAATTCGGCAACCATGAACATCAATGCTTGGGCGCCGGGTTACACGAACAGCGTCGCGATCAGCGGCCAGTTCACGATATTGCCCGGCATCTTCTTCGCAGGCCCTGGGCAGTTCACGAACGGCGTTTTCCAAATGACGTTTGTCGGGCCTGTTGGTTCCAATTACGTGTTGCAAGTCAGCACGAACCTTCAGCAATGGACTTCCATCAGTACCAACAAGCCGGCAATGTCACCATTCATATTGACCGATCCAGGAACGCCTGGAACTTCGAAGTTTTATCGGGTCGTGGAAACACCGTAACGCGCGGCAGGTTTCAAGTTTGAAGATGTTTAAAATTCCGGGGGGCGTAGCTGCTGTGGATATCCTCATAATCGGAAAATTACCATACATGCTCGGATGCAGATTTCTTCCGCAAACAGGCGTTGTTTGCCTGACAAATCAGCGCATCTTGTTGCGTGTTTCGTGCGTTGCAAAAATTTGCATCGTAAGTGGTTGAAATTCGGCGATGTTTCATAAAATCACGGGTTTTTTTGCATACCCGGCGCCGCTAGAGCGGTTAAAAAAATAGTGTAGCCGTTTGGAGCGAGGATTTTTGGGTTCTGGCGAGGCTTTGGCGAAGGAGCATGCCCGCAGTGGCCTGTAACTGAGCCGAAACGAAGCCAGAACCCAAAAAGACCGCTCTCTTTTCCACAATCAAATGGCTACAGGATTTTTTTATCCGCTCTAAAATTGCGGATTGCGGCGCGTTGGTTGTTGGGCCTTTGCTCGTGTTGTTCCGGTCAAATGGAAACGGCCGGAGCTTTCGCTCCGGCCGTTTTGGCGTCCCAGAACCCAACCCAAAATCCTTACGGACTCACCTGAACTTTGAAGAACTGGCTCGCACCCGATGCCGGGACCGTGTATGGCGAAGTGGCCGCGTTGTTTGTGGTCCACGGACCGTTCACTGTAGGCGCTTGCAAGAGCTTGCCGGACGGCCAACTGACAATCACGTTCCCTCCCGAACGTTGAATGGTCACAGTGACCGTGCCATTGTAAAGACCGGCTATCTGCGAGGCGCTGAGCGCCTTGTTGAACACCGCGACATTCGCGATGAAACCGGAGAACATGCGCGCTCCGGGATAATCGGGCGCGCCGCCGATCCAAACGTCGAGATTATCGCCCGCTGGAACCGCGGCTATCTCGTTGTTCGCTTTGAGCGCTCCATCCACGTAGAGCAACCCGTTCGCGCCCGAGAGCGACCCATCGTAAGTGTAGATGATGTTGTGCCAATTGCCATCCGCGATGGCGCTCAAGCTCGTCGCGTCATTGGGAGTGGAGCCGTCATTCGCACCGGGTTGACCACTGGGATTGACGGTCAAACGCCAGGATTGATCGCCATGGCCGACGACGTCTTCGAAGCCGCTCGTGCCGGACATTTGGACCCACGCGGATACCGTGATGGCGCCGGTGATGTTGAATGGCCCGCCGGGAATATCCACATAGCCACCGAAGAAGAACACTGAATCATTGGTCGGAGTGGAACTGAATTCAGAATTGGTCGGCCCCGGATAACCGGCGGTAAGACTTCCGTTGTAAGTTCCGTTGTAACCACCGACGATGTCGTAAGCGATCGGCGCACCGGACGGCTCATTCAAGGGCCACAACGCCACCGGTCCAAGCGCCAGCACGTCCGACTGATACGAGCTCGGCGTGATAACCGTCAGCGCAAGCGGCGTGCTGTTGGTCGTGCCGACCGAGTTGCTGACGACGCAAACGTAATTGCCGGAGTTGGCCGCTTGAACATTGGCCAATACCAGCGTGCTGCTGTTGGCGCCCGGAATCGGGTTCGGGCTGCTGTTGAAATACCACCTGTAGGTGAACGGCGCGGTGCCGATGTTCGAGACGCTGGCATGGAGAGTTCCGCCGGTTATCAGCACCGCCGAGCCTTCCGGTTCCTGCGTGATGATGGGCGCCGTAGGAGTGACGGTGATGGAAGAACTGGTTCCCGTCGTGCCGCCAACAGTTGCGCTGACGGTCGTTGACCCGGCGCTAATGGCGGTGATCAACCCGGTGTTGTTCACCACGAGGATGTTGGTGTCGGCGCTTGTCCAATTGGTCGCAGCGCCGGTCACCTCCACTGAGCCCGTCACTCCCTGGAAGGTGGCTGTGACATCGGCCTGTTCAGTTTGGCCGCCAACCAAACTCGAATTGGTCACAGAGACAGTGACTGATTGCGGCGTCAGATTGGTCACGACCGTTCCAGGTCCGGCCGCGGCATCCACCGCCAGTTGCAGCGGTGAAAGAGCGCCATTCCAGATACGCAGTTCATAGACTGTCCCGTTAAACTGTGCATCACCGCCGTAAGGATCGCTGCCGATGGTGTCGTCGGTCGAGTTGCCGTAATTGCCGGGTGAATAGTTGGAATTGGGCAGAACGACATTGGCGTATAACACGCCGTTCGTGTAAAGGCTGCCGGTCAAGTCAGAGTTGTCGTACGTCACTGCCAGGTATTCTTCCACGCCGGAAGGCATCGGCGCATTGGCCATAATGTCCACTTCGCCATTTCCGGGAGGAGTGAACGCGACACGCATGTTCGGTTGCGGGCTGGACGGGATCAAACCGAAGTTCTGTGAACCGCCGTTGACGCCGAAGGACCAGATTTCGGCCCAGGTATTCGGCTGGTTCTGCGTGGCCCAGCATTCAATCGACACCGAGGTGTCGCCTTGCAGGACCCCGTTCGGGAGCGAGACGTAACCCGACGGATTGCCGGATGTTCCCGAGCCGGGCAGGAACAACCCGTTGGCGATGGTCGCCGGATTGTTCCCGGCAATCAACGTTCCATTTGCGCCACCAACCGAATCGGAAGCGTCGCTGACGAAACTGTAGCGGTGCTGCAGTATCGCCGTTTGAACATTCAGCGCGACAGAGATGCTGTTTGTGCTGCCGAGGGAATTGCTCACCGTGACGCTATAGCTTCCAGACTGGCTCAAGGTGAGATTACTCAAGACGAGGGTGTTATTAGTGGCGCCGGAAATCGGAGTGTTACCTTTGTTCCACTGATAGTTCAGACTTCCGCCGAGCGCCTGAACAGTAAATGTGGCTGTTTCACCGACGACAGCCGTGACGGGCGAAGGCTGTTGAGTGATGGTTGGCACAGTTGTTTGAACCGTGATGGTTGGGCTGGTTACTGTCACTCCACCGACCACGGC
>DASRBR010000771.1:0-10504 GCA_035653495.1 Verrucomicrobiia bacterium | reverse complement strand
AAAGGAATGAATGAATCGGTCGTGCGCGTGAGCGAGGCATTGAAACCGGCGCGGCGCAGTTGGTCGCACAATTCTTCGGCCAGAAGCAGCGTGTATTTTTTTTCCTGTTGCGAGCCGATGATGTTTCCTGGGTCTTTGCCGCCGTGGCCGGGGTCGATGACGATGTTCCTGATACGCGCGCCTTTCGCATTTTTGGGCGGGGCCAATAATGGCCGGATCGTTGTTTCCAAATCCATTTGCGAAATGTAGGGAACACCGTCGCGCACGATGACCGGATAAGAAAGGCAGACGTGCACGCCGCCCAGTTCCGCCTCGCGCGAATCCTTGGGAAAAACCATGCGCCAATAACGATTGTTCAATTGCAACGCATCGCCCGAGCGCGACCAGTGGATTTCAAATCCATTTGCGCGCGCCCAATCCGCCAACCGCACGTAGCCTCTTGTGGAAAATTCACTTCGCGCCGGATGCGCCGTCCTGTGTTGAGCGCCCAAAAGCTGCCCGCACCAGGGACTGGCGCAGAACAGAAGAAAAAACAAAAGCCGCGCGGACTTCATGTCGCAGCAATATGTATCATGCGAATCATCGGCGGCTCAAATAAAAGTAATTTCAAGCTTCGTCAGTGTCCGGGAAGTAAGTCGAATCTGCCCGAAAACCGTTGACTCACCTTCACACGCAACCTAGATTGTCCTCTTAATTTTCAGGCTGATTTGATGGATTTTGAATTTTAAAAATTAGTTTTGCTCACTCATGACGAATCCTCTTCCCGCTTCTCCCGCAAAAGGCCTTGAAGGCGTTGTCGCCGCGAACACCCGGCTCAGCGATGTCCAGGGGGAGAACGGCAAATTGATCTATTGCGGCTATGACATCGACGAACTCGCGGGCAAGGTGAGTTTCGAGGAAGTGGTGCATCTGCTGCACCACAATCATTTGCCGAACCGCAAGGAACTCCACGAATTCAAGGAACGCCTGGCTGCCGCGCGCGAATTGCCTGGCGGAGTCGTCAAGATCATCAAGACACTCCCGAAAGACACGCCGCCAATGCACGCCATCCGCACGGCCGTTTCCGCCTTGGGCTGCTTCGACCCGGCTTGTGATGATGATTCGATGGATGCGCAACGGCAAAAAGCGTTGCGGCTGATCGCGCGCCTGCCGATCGTCACCGCTTATTTCCATCGCGCGCGCCAGGGCAAATCGTTGTTGGAACCAGACCCTTCGCTCGGTGAAGCGGCTAATTTTCTTTACCTGATCGATGGCAAAAAACCTTCGGCGGAAAAGGAAAAGACGCTGGACCTTTGTTATGTTTTGCACGCCGACCATGGGATGAATGCCTCGACGTTCAGCGCGCGCGTGACCATCGCGACGCTGAGTGACATGTATTCCGCCGTGACCACCGCAATCGGTACTTTAAAAGGCCCGTTGCACGGCGGCGCGAATGAAGGCGTGATCAAAATGCTGCGCGAAATCGGTTCGTTGGACAAGGTAGACGATTACATCGCCGAATGCCTCGAGCAGAAAAAGAAGATCATGGGCATTGGGCATCGCGTTTACAAAACGCTCGACCCGCGCGCTCCGCATCTCAAACGCATGGCGCAGGCGCTCAGCGCCAAATTGGGCGAACCGAAATGGATACAGATGAGCGAACGCATCGCCGAGCTCATGCTGCAAAAGAAAAATCTGCACGCAAACGTGGATTTTTATTCCGCAACGGTTTATTACTCGCTGGGCATCCCAACCGATTTGTTCACGCCTATTTTTGCGATTTCCCGCGCCGCCGGCTGGACCGCGCACGTGCTCGAACAACTCGCCGACAACCGCCTCATCCGCCCGCAAAGCATTTACACCGGACCCGTCGGACTCAAAGTTGTGCCGATCAACAAGCGTTGATGCCAGTTTAAAGTTTAAGGTTTAAAGTTTAAAGTTAAGTAACTGTGGCTACGATTCAACGATTTGAAGATATTGAAGCTTGGAAAAAAGGACGTGAGTTGAGGAAGGCTATTTATGCGCTCAGCAGAAATGGTAAATTTGGCGCGGACTTCGGATTAAAGGACCAGATACGGCGGGCCGCTGTCTCGATCACGTCGAATATTGCCGAAGGCTTTGAGCGCGGAGGCAATCGCGAATTCATCCAGTTCCTCGCGAACTCCAAAGGTTCGTGTGGCGAAGTGCGCGACCAGCCTTACGTTGCTTTGGATGAGCAATACATCTCAAAAGAACAATTCGACTCGCTTTACGACGCCACGCTTGAAATTAGCCGCATGCTTTCCGGTTTTATGCAATACTTGCAACAATCTGAAATCCGCGGCTCGAAATTCAAAAAGCCGGTGCGATCCGACAAACATGAAACTTTAAACATGAAACTTTAAACTGAAGATAGATGAACATCCACGAATACCAAGCTAAACAACTCCTCTCCCAATACGGCGTCGTCGTGCCTGCCGGCGAAGTGTGCGACACGCCCGAAGCCGCCAAGGCGATCGCCGAAAAACTTTTTGCCAGAGGCGAAAATGTGGTCGTCGTCAAATCGCAAATCCACGCCGGAGGCCGTGGCAAGGGTACTTTCAAAAGTGGCTTTAAAGGCGGTGTCAAATTGTGCAAATCTGCCGAGGAGGTTTACGAAAAAGCCAGGGCCATGCTCGGCCAGGTGTTGGTCACCAAACAAACCGGACCAGAAGGCCGGCTGGTGAGCAAATTGCTGGTGGCTGGCGCGCCGACCATCAAGAAAGAGCTTTATCTCGCTGTTTTGCTCGACCGCGCCACCTCGCGTCCGCTGATGATGGTCAGCACCGAAGGCGGCATGGACATCGAGGAAGTTGCGGAGAAATCGCCGGAAAAGATCATCAAGGAAACGATTGATCCCGCTGTGGGCATGATGCCATACCAGGGCCGTAAACTCGCCGTCGCGCTCGGTCTTAAGGGCGACTTGATCGGGCAGGGCGCGAAATTGCTTTTGGGTGTTTATAAAACGTGGTGGGAATGCGATGCCTCCATCGTTGAAATCAATCCGCTGTGCATCGTTGAAGGCGCCGACGCCAAGGATGCGCTTGTCGCTGTGGATGCCAAGATCAGCATTGATGACAATGCGCTTTATCGCCACAAAAACATCCAGGAAATGCGCGATCTTGCCGAGGAAGCGCCGCTGGAAATCGAGGCGAGCAAATTCAATCTCAATTACATCAAGCTGGACGGCAACATCGCCTGCCTTGTGAATGGCGCCGGGCTCGCCATGGCGACCATGGACATCATCCAGCATTTCGGCGGCAAGCCGGCAAACTTTCTCGACGTCGGCGGCGGCGCGAGCAAGGAACAGGTCACGGCCGCGTTCCGCATCATTTTGAGCGACCCGAACGTGAAGGGCATTTTGGTGAACATCTTCGGCGGCATCATGGATTGCAACATCATCGCTACGGGCATCGTCGCTGCCGTTCGTGAAACTGGTTTGAAACTTCCGCTTGTCGTGCGTCTGGAAGGAAACAATGTGCAAGCCGGCAAGAAAACGCTGGCCGAATCCGGCCTCACCATCATCAGCGGCGACTCCATGGCCGACGCCGCGCAAAAAGTGGTCAAGGCTGTGGGGAAATGATAATGTTAGGTCATGAAGAAGCGCATGGGGACATTTTATACAAGCTGCCGGGTGGAAAATCACATTGATCGAAAGAAATCAGCCGAAGTCTCAAAAGTCCTTGTGGATACCGGCGCGGAATTTACCTGGATCAATGGGGAAACCTTGAAAAAAGTGGGCGTTAAGAAGGAAAAGAAAAATTATACATTCGTTACGGCAACCGGGCAGGAGATTACACGGACAATCGGTTTTGCCATTCTTCGAGTCGGCGATGCGGTGACCATTGACGAAGTTGTTTTCGGCGAACCGGGAGACTTGGAAATTCTGGGTGCACGGACATTGGAAGGAATGAACCTTCGCGTGGATCCTCGGGCGAAGAAGCTTGTTGCAGGCGGCCCGATTTTGGCTGCGGCACAAAAGATTGTGAACATTTTTGTTACATGATAATTTAATGCGCATGAAAACGAATTTGCTTGAAGATGCATTGAGTTTGCCGATTCCGGAACGGATCAAATTGGCCGACGAGATTTATCGCAGCATTGATCAAGATATGAACGATTCCATTTCCCCGGAAACACTCGCTAAAATGGAGCACCGTGACGCCGATCACGAAGCCAGCCCCAAGTCCGGCTGCACGATTGAAGAATTGGAAAAACAACTTTTCAACCGCAAGTGAGTCTTAAGGTCGTCATTGTGGCGGCGGCTCGATTGGAAATTGCCGAAGCAGTCAAATATTATGAGGAAGAGCGCCCCAGCGCCGGTGTCAACTTTTGGATCGAATTCAAGCTTTTGGCAAAACGATTGAAAATTTATCCTGAACTTTATCCTAAGTTCGGGAAACGTGGCATTGCAAAGCGCGGATGCGCATTTATCCACACGCGGTTTATTATCGGATCGCAGAAAATGAATTGCGCATGCTCGGCGTCGTGCATGGCGCGATGAATCCCAAAACCGTCGAGTCTCGGTTCAAGAAACTATGATCACCGAAATCGCGTTCAGTTGCTACCCGGTCAAGGACATGGCGCGGGCGCGGAAATTTTATGAAGGCGTTCTCGGCTTGAAACCAACGATGGTCGTCGGCGAACCCGGCGGGCTGCAATGGACCGAATACGACATTGCCAGCGGGACGCTTGCGCTCGGTTGCGGCGCGCCGGACTGGACGCCGCGCGAAGATGGCTGCTCGGTCGGCCTTGAGGTTGAAAATTTCGATGAAGCCATCGCGCATCTACGCGCCAATGGCGTGAAGTTCAAGATGGAACCGTTCCCCACTCCCGTTTGCCACATGGCGTTTATTTACGACACCGAAGGCAACCTGGTTTGCATCCACAAGCGGAAGGCAAAGTAATTGCCAATTCGCAAACATTGCTTAAAGTGACCCCCAATGATTGACGAAGAGACACTGGCGCAGATGAACGGCAAATACGTTTGTCCACCTGATGCCGGCCCTGCGTGGCGCGCGGCAATGGAATATGGTTTTGACATGTCTCTCGTTGAGGATGCGTTGCAATTGACGCCAGAGCAGCGGCTTGAGCAACACCAGCGGGCATTGGATTTGATCCTTGCAGTGAAGGAAGCGGGAGAACGTAATGCCGCAAAATGACAAAGCGTTGCTTTCGCGGCTCAATGAAAAAAAAGTGGAATTCGTCATTATCGGCGGGGTATGCGGAGTTTTGCACGGCGCTTCGCTTGTCACCTTGGATTTGGACATCTGCTGCCAATTCAGCCGCGAGAATCTTCGTCGAGTCGAATCGGCTGTCAAAGGTCTGCATCCGCGGCACCGTTTAACGGACAACAAATTACCGTTGGAGTTGACGGATGAGCTTTGTGATCGCTTGAAAAATCTTTATTTAAACACTGATCTGGGAATTTTGGATTGCTTAAGCGAAGTGAAAGGTATTGGCGATTACGAGCAAGTCCTGAAGCAATCAGTTCCGCATAGCCTGTCATACGGCGAATTTAGAATGTTGAATCTGGATGCGCTTATCGTTGCAAAATCGGCCGTTGGGCGCCCAAAGGATTTAGACGCGGTTAAACTGCTCAACGCAATCAAAGAAAAAACTGGCAAATAAAACCGAATTATTTTGAAATCGCAATCGTAAATTTTCTATCATGTCCATATTAGTTACTCCTCAAACCAAAATCCTCGTCCAGGGTATCACCGGCAGCTTTGGCGCGCGTCACACGCAACTCAGCCTCGCTTACGGCACGCAAGTCGTCGCCGGCGTGACCCCCGGCAAAGGCGGGCAGCTATTTGAAAGCAAGGTCCCGATCTTCGATACCGTCGCTGAAGCTGCGCAACAGACGGGCGCGACCGTCTCTGCCATTTTCGTTCCGCCGCCATTTGCAGGTGACGCCATCTTGGAAGCCGCTGACGCCGGGTTGGACCTGGTGGTGTGCATCACCGAAGGCATCCCGGTGAACGACATGGTCAAGGTCAAGCGCGCCATGCTAGGCAGAAAGACCCGCCTCATCGGGCCGAATTGCCCCGGTGTGGTCACGCCCGGCACCGGCAAGGATTCTTACGGCGGTTGCCGCATCGGCATCGCGCCCGGTTACATCCACAAGAAGGGCAACATCGGCGTCGTCTCGCGCAGCGGCACGTTGACTTACGAAGCCGTCTGGCAACTCACCTGCCGCGGCGTCGGCCAATCCACCTGCGTCGGCATTGGCGGCGACCCTGTCAACGGCACATCGCACCTCGACATCATCAAAATGTTCAATGACGACCCCGAAACCACCGGCATCATCATGATCGGCGAAATCGGCGGGTCTGCCGAAGAAGAAGCCGCCGAATGGATCAAGAACAACTGCAAAAAACCTGTCGCAGGATTCATCGCCGGTGCAACCGCGCCACCGGGACGCCGCATGGGCCACGCTGGCGCAATCGTCAGCGGCGGCAAAGGCACAGCCGCGGCGAAAATTGCGGCATTTCGTGATGCCGGAATTGGTGTGGCGCCCACGCCATCCGAAATGGCCGATACCCTGCTCAAGATGATGTGAATCGTTGCTCGCGGCCAACGGATTGCAGGTTCGTGCTGCCGGGCTGCATTTCAAATTTCAGATTTGAAATTCGAATCCAAAGAAAATCCGAATCAGCCGGCTTGACAGCTTGCGACATTTCTTGCTCTCTGTGCTTGCATGGCCGTTGTCATGATGAACATGGGTGCGCGCGCGAACTGCGGTTGAAATGGCTCTGATTGATTTCATTCTCAACCTCGTCGCGCTTCTGCTTTGGTGGAACTGGTTGTCAATCCGTTACGATCCGCTCGCCAAAACTTCCGCCGCAACCCTCATCGGCACGCTGCGCAAGACCGACAAATCCGGCCCCAAACGCTGGCGGTTGTTGCTGGCCCTGCTCGCATTGCTCGTGTTTCGCGCAATTGTCTATTGGGAATTTGGCGCGTCATTCCGCTGGACGCCCATCCTGCAACTGGAAGTCATTAACATTCCTTTTCGCAGCGATTATTTGACACGCATGATGTTGTTTTCCCTGCTGAGCTTTCTTCTGGCGCTGGGCATTTTCTATCTCTGGATGCTTTTGCTTTCTATCGTGAACGCGAACGTGCCGGACACCGACCCGTTGCAAAGACTGGTCCGGGTGCAGATCAAATGGCTCGAAGCCTGGCCCAATGCATTGAAGCTTCTGCTTCCTTTTTTCATTGGCGCATTGTGCTGGCTGGCCTTGCACCCGTTGCTCAGCCACATGGCCATCCTTCAAAAATCCAAGTCTCCTCTTCAACTCATCCAGCAGGCCGCTGTCATCGGCGGGGCGGCTTATCTGGGTTGGAAATATTTGATCGTGGGAATCCTGCTGCTCCATCTGCTCAGCAGCTACATCTATTTTGGAAACCACCCTTTTTGGAATTTCATCAATGTCACCGCTCGCAACTTCCTTGCTCCATTCCGACGGATTCCGCTTCGGGTGGGCAGGGTGGATTTCCTGCCGGTGATCGCCATTGCGCTGGTGTTTTTTGTCTGTGAATTTTTCACCAACCCGCCCGAAAACCCCTCATGGTACCGTCTTTGGTACTATCGCATGCTGCCGTTTTAAGATTCGCGTGTTCCTATTTCGTCATGGAATTGGTCAAAAAACCCCGGTTTGCTTAGTGGAACCCGGAACCCAGTCATGCCAGGGGTAATTTCACCAGAACCATCGTGCCCATGCCCGGCTCGCTTTGCAGCGCCAGGCTGCCCCCGTGCAATTCCGTCAATTTTCTGGCAATCGTCAAGCCCAGCCCCAGGCCCTGTTGCTCGTGCTGCTTGCGGTCGAACTGCATGTAAGCGCCGATTTTCTTGATCTGTTCAGTGTTCAATCCGCGTCCGCGATCGCGAATGGAAAGCGCAAGCTGACCGTCCTCGGGGAAAAGGTTCACCTTCACCGGCGTGCCCGGGCTTGAAAACTTGAACGCGTTGTGCGCCAGTTCGTCCACAATCTTGGTCAGGTACTCTTCCGAGATCGCCACCGTCTTGTCCGACAGCTCCAGGGCGAGATCGTTTTTGCGGCCTGCGGCTTCGGCCTGGTAGGTTGCGCGGGCTTCGACAATTTTGCGCGGGGAAACCGTTTGCTTTTTTCGCAGCGCATTCACCCGTTGCGGGTCCGAGCCAAGCAGTTCAATCTGCGTATAAATCAGAAAGTTCTCGATCAATCGTTCCAGCCGCTTGCCGGAATCCTGGATGACCTGGCCCATCTCGGCGATTTCAGCCGCGGAAAGCGACGCGGCGTCGGTGGTCAAGATTTCGCCGTAAGCGAGAATGCCATTGAGCGGCGTGCGCAACTCGTGCGGCAGCATCATCGTGATGTTGTCGCGCAAGTCGGCCATTTTTTTCTCGGCATCCTCGCGCACGGCCTGAGATTTTTTCAGCCGCGCTTCGACGGCCCCGTAAAGGGCCTCAATGGTGAAAGGCTTGGGAAGATAATCATCCGCGCCCAGCTCCATCCCGTGACGCATGCCGGCATTGTCGGCAAGGCCGGTCATGAGGATGAACGGGATGGCTGCCGTGGCCGGCTCATTGCGCAACGATGAAAGCGTCAGGTAACCATCCACGCGTTCCATGTTGACGTCGCACAGGATGAGATCGGGAATATTTTTCCTGGCGAATTCGATTCCTTGCTCGCCGTTGTGCGCTTCGAGCACTTCATAACCCTTCTGGCGCAAGGCCAGTTGGATCATTTCACGCAACCATTCTTCATCATCTATGACCAGGATTTTCTTCATCTTAACAACAAACTGTCTGCTTAATACTCAAATGCTTGGACAACAAAGCAATTCTCAAGCCCGACAGACCACCACCTGGAAGAATCACCAGTCATAAGGCGTTTTGGCTCAATCGTCACGGCAATTGCGTCGGCGGCGCGAAAATCTGCATCTAAAATAAGAAAGTGCTCCGAGACATGTCGAGAAACTTTCCAGAAATAATCCCTCTTTTTGACCCACCCATGTCATTTTCTGAGACACTTGCCTTTTAATAAACGACAAGCGCACGGCAAACAAAGTTAAAGAACCGAGAAGGATTTTGCATTTTGCAACAATGCGAAAACTCTCAAAAAGAAGGTCACCAAAATCAGGCGGCCACCTTCGCCAGAGTTTCCTTCAACGCCCGCGCGGATTGCTGCAATCCGAGCGATTCCTTTGGCCAAAGTTTTATTTCCACATGCCGCTCCACGCCTTTTCGGCTGACGATGCTCGGCACACTGAGGCAAATATCGCGCACGTCATACGCGCCCTGCACCAATGACGAGACCGGCAGCAACGCTTTTTTGTCCAGCAACACCGCGTGCGCCACGTCCCGAATGGCCACTCCGACCGCCCACCCGGCGCCGCCTTTTTTCTTGATCACTTCCGCGCCGCTGCCTTTGGTGCGCTCGAAAACGGCATTTTGAAAACCGGGCGTGCAGTCTGGCAAACCGGTCAACGGCAGACCGTTCACCGACGCGCTCGACCATATCGGCAGCATCGAATCGCCGTGCTCGCCAAGGATCAACGCCTTCACCTGCGACGATGGCAATTTGAGTTCGTCCGCGATGAATGAGCTGAACCGCGACGTATCGAGCATCGTCCCCAATCCATAAACCTGTTGCCGCGGCAAACCCATCCGTTCCACCGCGAGATGCGTCAGGATGTCCACCGGGTTCGACACCACGAAAATGTGCGCGGTTGGTTTCATTCCGGCGCTTTTGATGCTGTCGAGGATTTGCACGAACAACGCGACATTGCGATTGATAAGGTCCAGACGCGATTCATCCGGCTTGCGGCGAAGGCCGGCGGTGATGATGAACATGTCGCTGTCTGCCGCGCGGGAGTAATCGCCCGCGTAAATCTTCTGGTCGCCCGTGAGCGCGGTCCCATGCAGCAAATCCAAAGCTTCGCCTTCCGCCATTTCCCGGTTGGCATCGAGGATTTGGAGTTCTGCGACGAGTCCTCCGCATTGCAATGCAAAAGCCGCGCACGAACCAACTCGTCCTCCGCCGCCAATGATGGTGATTTTCATTTCGAAAACTACGCCTTCAACTGCGCCATGATCTGATCCGTGATCGCCTGCACTGCGGCCTCAGCTTCCACATCGAACCCGACCGTCTGCTCCTGTTTCGCGGGCATGGAACACGACATTCCCGGACGCCAGTCGCTGTTGTCGCACAACTCACATTCCTTCAAGCCGTGGCGCGGGTCGGGAATGCCGAGGCTTTGCTTGATCTTCAGCAAATCCTGCAGTTGCGCGGGCGTCATGGTTTTCGCGGGACGGCCCAATTGCGCAGTCACCAGCACCGTGCGGCAATACGCCTCCAAAATTTCCATTTTGAAATAAGCGTCCTCGACGTTGTTGTGGCTCCAGGAAACGACCCCGTGGTTCGCCATCAAGATTGTGTTGTGCTTGTCCACCAAATCCGCGACCAATTTGCCCATCTCCGGAGTTCCCGGCGTGCGATACGGCGCGACCGCAACCGAA
>DASRBR010000770.1:0-5553 GCA_035653495.1 Verrucomicrobiia bacterium | reverse complement strand
AAAATGGGTAGCGGAAAACCGCCGTATCAGCAAGCAAATCCGCGTGGCTGAGTGGCAACCGATGCGCAGGCGTTTTGGTTGACGTTAATGGCTGCGGCAAGTAGATTCCGGGTGATGAGTGGGACCGCCAATTTGGCCGTTGAAACAGCCCCGAAGAAAATTTGGACGGAGGCTGAGTTGATGGCTTTGCCTGACGATGGATTTGATTACGAGGTGGTCAATGGCGAATTGGTTATGAGCCCAAAGAACAATCCTTTGCATGGTGAAATTTGTTCAGAACTTTTAACCGTGCTTAGAACATTCGTGAAGGCGCGCCGATTAGGGACCGTTTGGGATTCCAACACCGGCTTCTGGATGAAAAACCGGAATTGCCGCGCGCCGGACATTTCTTTCATCAGCAAGGGCCGATTGCAGGCGATGGGGTTGAAGCGTGCGCCGCAAACATTTTTCCAGGGCGCGCCAGATTTGGCCGTTGAGGTCAAGTCTCCCAATAACACGCGCCGGGAACTCGACGAGCGGCTCAAGGATTTTTTTGAAAGTGGCACCCGTTTGGCATGGATCATTGATACGGACACGCAAAGCGTTGAAGTGTGCCATTCGCCCACACAACGCAAATTGATCGGCAGTGGTGGCATGCTCGAGGGCGGTGACGTATTGCCCGGGTTCAGCTATCCCATAGCAGACTTGTTCAAACCGTGGGATTGGGACTGATGGTTGCATCGTTGGATCGTTGCACAGGCGCGGACTGCGAGCGGCGAGTCTTTGTAAGCATTTAACTTGCATTGGACTCCACGCTGGACGAAAACGACGTTCTCCTTTAGTTTTTCCGTATGTCGAAGGCAGTGAAGGCCAGCGAGGCCGGGAAAATGGAGAATTTGCCGTTTGAAGAAGCATTGAAACGGCTGGAATCCATCGTGGAAGCGATGGAGTCGCAGGACCTTCCATTGGAAACGCTGCTGGCGCGCTTCGAGGAAGGCACGCAGCTTGCCAAGGTGTGCCAGGCGAAGCTTGCCGACGCGGAGTTGAAGATTCAGAAGCTCGAAAAAAACCACGCGGGCGAAGCGGTCCTCAAGCCGCTGGCGTCCGATTTGTCGGAAGAAGAACAATAACAAACTATGAGTCGATATCTGGACATGGTGGACGAACCGGCGCATGTCAAAAAATTGACGTTGCCGCAATTGCATCAACTCGCGGACGAAATCCGCCACGAGCTGATCACCAAGCTCTCCAAAAACGGCGGGCATCTCGGTCCGAATCTCGGCGTGGTCGAACTGACCATCGCGCTTCATTCCGTTTTCAATACGCCCAAGGACAAATTCGTCTGGGACGTCAGCCATCAAAGCTACGTCCACAAGCTTCTCACCGGGCGCAAAGACCGTTTTCACACCATCCGCACGACGAACGGCCTGAACGGCTTCTCACTGCGCACCGAGAGCATCCACGATTGCTACGGCGCGGGCCATGCCGGAACGGCGTTGTCGGCGGCATTGGGCATGGCGGCGGCGCGTGACCAAATGGGCTCGAACGAACATATCGTCGCGATTTTCGGCGATGCTGCGTTGACGAACGGTATTTCCTTCGAGGCGTTGAACAACATCGCGCACACGACCAAGCGGTTCATCGGCATCCTGAACGACAACGAATGGAGCATCGCCAAGAACGTCGGTGCCATCGCCAGCTACCTCAACAAGCTCATCACCAACCCGCGTTACAACCGCCTGCAAAGAGATTTCGAGCGTTGGATGCGCCGCATGCCGAAGGGCGAAATCGCCATCAAGCTCGGCCACAAAGCCGAGGAAGCGCTCAAAGGCGCGGTGAACGAAGTCACGTTGCAGCAAAATCCGGCGCACGTGGAGTCGGACGGTCGAGGCGGTTTCGGCAGCAGCCTGATTTTCGAGGAAATGGGTTTGCGTTATCTCGGCCCGATTGACGGGCACGATTTGCCGCTGTTGATCAATTCGCTCGAATTCGCAAAGACATGCGACCAGCCGGTCGTGCTGCATGTGCTCACCAAAAAAGGCAAGGGCTACGATGTGGCCATTCAGCAGCCGGAAAAATTTCACGGCACCGGGCCGTACGACATCCAGACCGGCGCGTCGCCAAAACCCAAGCCCGGCGTGGCGCCTGCATGGCAGGATGTTTTCGGCCAGACGATGGTGAAACTTTGCCAAAAAGACAACCACGTGGTCGGCATCACCGCCGCGATGCCCAGCGGCACGGGATTGAAGGCGTTGGAAAAGGCGATGCCGCAGCGCTATTACGACGTGGGCATTGCCGAGGAACACGCGGTGCTGTTCGCTGCCGGCATGGCAACGATGGGTTTCCATCCGGTCGTGGCGATCTATTCAACCTTTTTGCAACGCTCCTACGATTGCATCATTCACGATGTTGCGTTGCAGAACTTGCCGGTGATCTTCTGCATGGACCGCGCGGGACTTTCACCGCAGGACGGCCCGACGCACCATGGTTTGTTTGACATCGCGTATCTGCGTTGCGTGCCGAACATCGTCGCCATGGCGCCGAAGGACGAGGACGAATTGCAGGACATGATGTTCACGGCGACGCAGTTGAACCAGCCGGTGTTCATCCGCTATCCGCGCGGCGCGGCGGAAGGCGTGCCGATCAAGGATGAGCCGAACATTCTCGAGATCGGCAAGGCCGAAGTGGTGCAGAATTTTGCGCACAATAAAGGGCGCAAGGTGACGCTGTTCGGTTTGGGCAACATGATGAGCGTCGCGCGCCAGGCTGCGAAGGAGTTGATGGCCGAAGGTTTCGATGTTGCCATCATCAATCCGCGGTTCACGAAGCCCTTGGACGCAGGCACGACGGAATTGTTCGGGCGCGCCGCGGACGTGGTGGTGACGTTGGAAGATCACGTTTTGGCGGGCGGTTACGGCAGCAGCGTGTTGGAACTTTACAGCGAGAAACAGGTGCAAACGCCCGTGGTGCGGATCGGCTGGCCGGACAAGTTCATCGAACACGCGACCACGGTGGACTACCTGCGCGAGAAACATGGCTTGACCGCAGCGAATGTAGTGGCGCAGGTGAAAGGCTTGATGGCCGAAGCGCCGACACACTCCTCAAGCGGTGATACGACGAAGCTGATAGGAGTGGCGTGAAAGTTTGAGTTGCGGTATGAAACTTAATCTGACCTCAGAGCAAGAGAACTTCATCGCCGAGCGGGTCCGCTCACACGAATACACTTCGCCCGAAGGGGTGATCGATGAGGGATTGCGTCTAATCCGGGCGAAAGAGGAATACAAGCAGCGCTTGGTTGAACTGCGAGGCGAAATAGACAAGGGGTTGGAGCAGGCCGAACGCGGCGAGTTGCTGGATGCAGATGAAGTTTTCGAGAAAATCATGGAAACCAATCGTAAGCGGCCTCGTCCGCAATGAAGAGGGTTCGCCTCACTCCTCTGGCGAGCTCTGATTTGCGTGAAATCGAAGAATACATTTCTCGTGATAATCCCGAAGCTGCTTTGAAAGTAGTCTAGGAGATTCGAAGCAAATGTGACTTGCTCGGAAAAAATTCAGAAGCTGGAGACAAACGAAACAGGCTGCGCCCGGAATAGCGCGGCTTTCCAGTAGGAAACTACATCATCTTCTACCGAATAATGGATGATCAAATTAAAGTCGTTCGAGGGATCCACGGTGCCCGCGACGTCCCAAGTTTCTTCCAGTAAGCAAGCGAACCATTTCTTTTCCTTGCCTTCTCTTTCATTCGCCTTTTTGATAGGTTCGAACGACTGATTTACTTTGACTTATGGCATATAAAGACATCACTCCGCCCGCCGGCGGCAAGATTTCCATCAGCGGCGGCAAATTGAATGTTCCTGAGAATCCCATCCTTCCTTTCATTCGCGGCGACGGTACCGGGCCGGATATCTGGGCCGCGAGTCAGCGGGTGTTTGATGCCGCGGTGCAAAAAGCGTATGCCGGCAAAAAGAAAATTTCCTGGTTCGAAGTTTTTGCCGGAGAAACAGCCAAAAACAAATTCGACAATTGGCTGCCGGATGACACCATCACCGCGTTCAAGGAATTTCTCGTCGGCATCAAGGGCCCGCTGACCACGCCAGTCGGCGGCGGCATCCGTTCGCTGAACGTGGCCTTGCGCCAGATGCTCGACCTCTACGTCTGCCTGCGGCCAGTGCAATATTTCAACGGTGTGCCTTCGCCGGTGAAACATCCGGAAAAGGTGGACATGGTCATCTTCCGCGAAAACACGGAGGACATCTACGCGGGTATCGAATATGCCGGCGGCACGCCCGAAGCGCTGAAGGTCCTCGATTTCCTCGCGCAAACTTTCCCGAAAGATTTTGCGAAAATCCGTTTCGGCACCAAAGACGCCATCGCGGCTTACATGAAGCTCGCTTCGCCGGACCACGACGCCTCGCATATTCCCGTGCAGGTCGGCATTGGCATCAAGCCGATTTCAAATGTCGGCACCATCCGGCTCGTTAAGGCTGCCATCGAGTATGCGTTGCGCGAAAAGCGCAAGAGCGTGACGTTCGTTCACAAAGGCAACATCATGAAATTCACCGAAGGCGCGTTTCGCGATTGGGGTTACGCGGCGGCGGAACGGATTTTTGGCGACAAGGTTTACACTTGGGCGAAGTGGGAACGCACAAAGAAGGAAAAAGGTGAAATGGCCGCGAACGAGGAGCAGAAGTCTGCGTTAAAAGGCGGCGCAATTCTGATTAAGGATTCCATTGCGGACATCACGTTGCAACAGGTGCTGACGCGACCGGAAGATTTCGACGTCATCGCCACGCCGAACCTGAACGGCGATTATCTTTCCGACGCGCTCGCCGCGCAGGTCGGCGGTATCGGCATCGCTCCTGGCGGCAATATCAATTACGTGACTGGCCATGCCATTTTCGAGGCCACGCACGGCACTGCGCCCAAGTACGCGAACCAGGACAAGGTCAATCCTGGCAGCGTGGTGTTGAGCGGCGAGCTGATGTTCCGTTACCTTGGCTGGACGGAGGTTGCAGACATGATCATCCGCGGCTTGAATGGCGCGATTGGTTCCAAGCGCGTGACTTACGATTTCGCGCGTATGATGGAAGGCGCCAAGGAGATCAAATGCTCCGAATTCGGCGAGAACATCATTTCACATATGTGAATCAATTGCGAAAGCCAGACTGGACGCAACCCCCGGCTTTTCTTTGAGTCAGATCGTGACCGAAACGCCTGATTAGCTTTCAAACTGCGGCGTGACAGCGTGTCGGGTCCAGTAGATGCCAAGATTCATGATCAGGTTTCGAAACTCATCCCACTTGAGCGGCTTGACCATGTAGGAATTTGCGCCTAACGCATAGGCGCGTTGCACGTCCTGTTGAAGATAGGAGGAAGAAAGCACCACGACAGGAATGAACCGGGTGTTTTCTGGCGATTCGCTGCGCAACCATCTGAGCAAATCGAAGCCGCCGAGCCGGGGCATTTTCAAATCCAGCAGCAACACATTGGGAAGCGGATAATTTTTGCGGTTCGCGTATTTGCCATCGCCTCGAAGGTAATGCACCGCCTCCTGCCCGTCCTCGACCACCTGTA
>DASRBR010000769.1:0-3453 GCA_035653495.1 Verrucomicrobiia bacterium | reverse complement strand
AAACTTGCTTCCTCGGGATTATGAAGGCAGGCAATTTTGATTTGGACGAAAGTACGGCAAAAGGTTTCCTGCTTACGCCCAACGCGCATAGGCAGCCAAACAGCGACGTGCTCAGGCCAAGGTTTACGGCCAAAGACATCCTTCAAAAAACGGGCGGGGGTTGGGTGATTGATTTTGGGTGCGATTCTGAGGTGAGTGCTGCGGCGCATTTCGAAGCCCCGTTTAAATACATCGAAGAGCACGTGAAACCAGAAAGGTTGCTCAACCGCCGCAAGAGCCTGGCAAAATATTGGTGGATTCACGGGGAACCTCGGCCTGCAATGCGGAAAGCCCTCGCGCCTTTCTCCAGAGTTGTCATCACTCCGGAAGTATCGAAACATCGAATTTTCGTCTGGCTTGACAGTGTCAATCTTCCTGATCATCAAACGAGGGTCTTCGCCCGCGATGATGACTATTTCTTTGGTGTTCTGCATTCTACAGCACACGAAATTTGGGCTTTGGCACAGGGAACGCAATTACGTGAAAAAGAATCTGGATTTCGCTATACGCCGACAACCTGTTTTGAAACCTTTCCGTTTCCATTTGAAGACGACTTGCACCTGCCCAAAGCGCCGTTTACGGAGAAACCAAAGGGACCTGAGACCTTGGATCGAACCCATGCCGAATTATTGGCCGCTAAGTATTATCCAATGATGGGTAAGGAAGAAGGGCCGGAATATCGGGTATCGCGAAAAAATCGGGAAGAGCACCGGCTTGCGATTGCAGCCGCTGCAAAAGAACTGAATGAATTGCGTGAACGCTGGCTGAATCCGCCCGAATGGACTGTTGAAAAGATTCTTAAATTTCCTGGCAGCAAAAATGGCCCATGGCACCGTTACCTTGATCCGAAGACGGTCGACGCGAAAACCGAGATTGGAACCGTTCTTTATCCGCGCCTTGAACCGCGAGATGCTGAATGCGCCGCCAAGCTCAAAGACCGCACGTTGACGAAACTTTACAACGAGCGCCCCGCTTGGCTTGACCTTGCGCACAAAAAACTGGATGCCGCCGTTGCCGGCGCTTACGGCTGGCCCGCCGATTTGTCCGACGAACAGATTTTGGAAAAGTTGCTTGCGTTGAACCTTGAACGCGCCGCCGAAGAAGCGAAAATCGCCAAAACGAAGAGGCCCAAAACTTCGCGTGAAAAAGCAGAAGATGAAATGCTCTGATCAAAATGCTTAAAATCTGCTGGCGGCTGTTCGCCTGATTTGCCATTTTTTCGCAATGAAAACCCTGGCGCTTTTCCTTTCATTCCTGCTGCCGTGCACCCTTTTTGCCGAAGACAATTATCACATCCGCCATCTTTCCGAGCGCGAATTGGTGCAGACTTACGACAGCCTGCTGCTCGATGCCTGGCATCATGCCGACAAATTTTGGCATGATTGGCCCGTGGAACCGGGCGCCGGTTATTGGGGTCCAGGCCGCGTTGAAGGTGACGGCGTCCGCAACATCGCCGCCATGGTGCTGACTTCTGCGTCGCTTCTGAAATATTCCGAAGCGCTGGACCAAAATGATCGCAACGAAATCCGCCGCAAAGCCGTCGCCGCGATCCGTTATTGCGTCGCAACGCACACCACCGGTTCCCAAACGTGCGTCGGTGGAAAAAAGTGGGGCAATTCCTGGCAATCGGCGATGTGGACGGGCGACCTCGCTTTCGGCGCGTGGTTGATGTGGGACGATTTGGACGCAGCCACGCAAAAGGACCTCCGGCGCGTCATCACTTTTGAGTCGGACCGTTTTCTTTCAATCAAACCGCCCACGGGCGAATACAACGACACCAAAGCGGAAGAAAACGGCTGGGACCTGACTTGCATCGGTTTGGCCGCAGCCATGTTTCCTGATGAACCTCACGCCGCGGCCTGGAACCAAAAGGCCATCGAATACGCCATGAACACGCTCTCCGCTCCGCAAGACGCGCAGGACAACACCGTCGTGGATGGCCGCCCGGTCAGCCAATGGTTCTGCGGCGCGAATGTTCATTCCGATTTCACGTTGGAGAACCACGGCATTTTTCATCCCAGTTATGTCGGTTGCAGCAGTTATTTCCTGACGGGCACGGCGATGTATTACACCTTTGGTCATCGGGCCGTTCCGCAGGCGACCATGCATCACCTCATGGACGAGTGGAAAATGTATCAAGGCATCATCCTTCCGAACGGCGAAGCCGCCTATCCGCAAGGGATGGATTGGGAACTGCACGGCCTGCCTTACGTGACTCTTTTTGCCGCGCTGGCCTGCCGCGAACACGACCCGTTGGCCGCGCATTTGGAGAATGTCTATGTGCAATACCTGCGCCAGTGGCAGGTGAAATCTCATGGCGACCTCGAACTATGGGGTTGCCCTTTTGGATTCGGACGCCACGCCACAACCACCGGACTCGTCGCGTATGCTTTTCTCGCGCACAAAATTTTTGGCCCGGCGGCAAAGGAAATGTCCGCGCGCAAAGCCGTGGCAGCCGTGGAAGGCGTTCATCTTTACGACCGGGTGCAGGTCGCAATCCAACGCACCGCGAACAAATTCGCTTCCTTTTCCTGGACGAATCGCGTCATGGGCATGGTGATTCCCATTGGCGCCGGCCATGAAGGCAATCCAGACTTCACCGCGCCCATCCAGAACGGGTTCATCGGCGGCTTCGACCCCGCACCCAAAGGATACAGGATGCCGTCCGTCGCCGAACATTCCTGGAAACAGACGCCCGATGGTTTTGAAACCACCGGCACTCTGCTCGTGAATGGCGGGAGCTTGAAGCAGACGCTCAGGATGTCGAGTATCGGTGAAAAAACTGTCGTTTACGAAGATCGCGTCACTGCGACGCGCGATGTCGCCATCGAGCAGGAACACGGCGTTCCCATCGGCATCGAGAACGACGAAATCACCGGCGGCGCGCGCCAATTGTTCTGGCAGGATGGCCATACGCTCCTCGATTTCAAAAAGCCGCAACCGGCGCTGGCCATTTCCGGTGCGTGGGCCAACGTGGACGGCCGGCTGGGTCTGATCATGGTTGCGGGTGGCAATCTGTCGTATAACCAGGCCAAGAGTTACGCGCGCGGCATCTCCATTTACGAAGATGTCCTTTACGGCTCTTATTCGACGCAGCCGAAACAATTTAAAGCCGGCGATGAAGTCGCGCACCACGTCGCCATCGTGCTGCTGGAAACATCGCCCAAAGAAACCGCCGCACTCGCGAAATCTTTCAAGCTCGAAGATCGTCCCGCTGGAAAAGTCCTGCGCTTCAAACCACCTGGCTCCCGCGAAATTGAATTACGATTGCTTTGAACTGTTCTGGGAACTGAGGCATGGGCTTGGGTGGAACAGGGACCCACCAGTTTTGTCCGGCAGCTTGCCGGACAATTCTTCTTTGGCCAGCCAAAACAATATTAACAGGTCGGCAGGTTGCCGACCTGAACGGGCAAG
>DASRBR010000768.1:0-3638 GCA_035653495.1 Verrucomicrobiia bacterium | reverse complement strand
ACATCGCGAACACGCTGCTACTCTTTTTTGTGCTCGAAAAAATGACCGGCGCAACATGGCGCAGCGCTGTCGTTGCCGCGCTGTTCGCCTGGCATCCCGTGCACGTGGAATCGGTTGCATGGATTTCCGAGCGCAAGGATGTGCTCAGCGCGTTTTTCTGGCTGCTGACGATGCTTTTATATGCCCGCTACGTCGCCGAGGCAAAAATTGGAGGAGCGCGGAAACGTTTCTTTTATTCAATGACCTTGCTCTGCCTGGTGCTCGGCCTGATGTCAAAACCGATGGTGGTGACGCTCCCATGCGTGCTTTTGTTGATGGATTTTTGGCCGTTGGCAAGGGCGTCCGCCTCACCACCGCGCTGGGCGGATTGGAAACCGTTGCTGGTGGAAAAGCTGCCGATGTTTGGTTTGGTGGCGGCTTCCTGCGTCGTCACGTTCATCGCGCAAAAACAGGCAGGAGCAGTTTCGACGCTGAGTCTCGCCCCGCTTCACCTGCGGATTTTCAACGCCTTTGTTTCTTACGTTCGTTATATCGGGAAAATCATTTTCCCGACCCACCTTGCCATCTTGTATCCGTTGCAAATCATGCCGACATGGATTTGGGTCGGCTCGGCAGCGTTGTTGCTGGCGTTATGCGTGACCGCCATCACGGCGATGCGGAACAAGCCATGGTTTTTCACGGGTCTGTTTTGGTTTTTGGGAACTTTGGTTCCGGTGATCGGCTTGATTCAAGTAGGAAAACAGGCGCTGGCCGATCGTTATACTTATCTGCCATCCATCGGAATTTTCATCATTATTGCGTGGGGCGGCGGCGAGCTTTTGGCGCGAGCACCTCGGCTGCGGCCAATGCTGATCGGTGTTGGCACGGCAGTTCTCCTCCTTTTGCTCGCGATCACCGAAACCCAGCTTGGTTATTGGCAAAACAGCGTGACGCTGTTCACGCACGCGCTTGAAGTTGCCCCCGTCAACGCCATGGCACTCGACAATCTGGGCTTGGGCCTCGAGGCACAAGGCCAGCCGCTTGCGGCGCTGGAGCAATACAAACGCGCGCTCGAATTGGAGCCCAACTCCGCGCCGGTTTTGGGTTCGCTGGGATTTAATCTTGCCTCGCGCGGTGATTATCAGGGAGCGATTGAAACTTACCAGAAAGCGCTGCGCATCCATGATTCGCCGGACACACGTTACAATCTGGGCAACGCGCTGGCGGCATTGGGCAGGTTTCCTGAAGCCGCAGCGGAATATTCAAAAGCCTTGAGCATGGAACCCGATTCGCCGGACGCCGAAAATAATCTTGGGGCGATTTTGTTGCGTCTCGGAAAACCCGATGAAGCGGCGAAACATTTCGAAAGCGCTCTTCAACTGCAACCTGATTATCCGGAAGCCCATGATGAACTGGCGGGCATCTTTCAGAAAAAAGGGCTGCTTGGCCTGGCGCGCGCCCATTATGCCGAGGCCGTGCGGTTGAAACCGGATTTTGCCCACGCGCAATTCAAGCTCGGCTTGATCATGGCGGAACAAGGCGACGTTCTGCCGGCGATCCCCCATTTTCAAAAAGTGATTGCGCTCCAATCCACCAATGCCGATGCCTATTTTGACCTCGGCGCAGCCTATGCCGCACTCGAAAGCTGGGGACCTGCCGTGAACGCGTTTCAAACGGCTGCAAATCTCAGGCCCGGCAATACCGAATTCCAGAAACGCCTGGCGGAAGCGAAGACCAGGGCAGCGGGCATTCCGGCGCCAAAAACCAGCGCGCAGAATGTGCAACTTCCCAAAGCGCCGGATGCGAAATAAATCGCAGGACCATTCTTTTCAGAAAATTGAAGTTTGATTCTTTTCTGGAGTTTGCGAATTCGTTCTTCGGATTTCCTTGGGTATTTCGTCATTGGGTCTTTGGGTATTTCACACGCCTCTTGCGCTTGATTTCCGGGTACAATAACATGGCCGTCATGAGGACTTGGTTGGTGCTGATGATGAGCCTGCTTGCACTGCTTGGCGCACGAACCGATTCGCCAGCCGCAGACGCACCCAAGCGTGTGTATATCATTCCCATCCGCGAAGACATAGAGTCGCCGCTGGTCTATGTCATCCGTCGCGGCGTGAAGGAAGCCATGGCCGCCAAGGCGCAGTTGCTCGTGCTGGACATGGACACCGATGGCGGACGAATTGATGCCACGCTCGACATCATCCACATTCTTAATGAGTTCAAGGGCGAGACGGTGACCTATGTGAACACGAAAGCTTTCTCCGCCGGGTCGTTCATTTCTGTTGCCACACAAAAAATTTACATGGCGCCTGAAAGCGTGATTGGCGCGGCCGCGCCGGTGATGCTCGCGCCGGGTGGCCAAAGCACGCAGGACTTGCCGAGCACGGTGGAAGTGAAAGAAGTCTCCGCCGTCCGCGCGCTGGTGCGCACCTGCGCTGAAAAGAACGGCTACAATGTGGACGTGGTCGAGGCCATGATCGACAAGAACAAGGAACTGACCGTGGACGGCGTGACCCTCAACAAAAAAGGCGACCTCCTCACGCTCACCAGCAGCGAAGCCGAGAAAACGTACGGCAAGCCGCCCAAACCATTGCTTTCTTCCGGGACTGTTTCATCACTGGATGACCTGTTGAAAAAATTGGGCTACGCCGACGCGCAGGTCACACGGATTCAACCGAGCGGCGCGGAAAAATTCGCCGCATGGATCAATGTCATCAGTCCGTTGCTGCTGGTGATCGGTCTTATCGGCATTTACATAGAGTTCAAGACGCCGGGCGTTTTCATCCCGGGTATCGTGGCCGCTGTTGCATTCCTGCTCTATTTCTTTGGCGGGTATGTTGCGGGCTTGTCGGGGATGGAATGGATCGTTGTGTTCATCATCGGCATGGCATTGGTCATCAGCGAGTTCTTTGTGCATCCGGGAACAGTTTTGCCAGGTGTATGTGGCGTGGCGCTCATTCTCATCGCGTTGGTCATGGCGATGGTGGATGTTTATCCCGGCGGCCCGATGCTTCCTTCGTTGCCGCAAGTTCGCTGGCCATTGGAAGAGCTTGGCATCGCGCTGATCACTTCGCTCGTCATCATGGGCATTCTTGCGCGCGTGTTGCCGTCAACGCCGGTTTATCGAACGCTGGTTTCGCATGGCGCAAGCGGAGTTTCCTCGATTGCAAAAATGGAAAAAGAACAGGAGTCGCGACTTGGGCAGACGGGCGTGGCGATCTCGAACTTGCGGCCCGGGGGCAAAGCGCAATTCGGCCGCGACGTTTTGGACGTGATCACGCGGGGCGAGATGATTGCCAAAGGAGAATCCGTTCGCATCATCGGCAGCAGCGGCTCGGATGCGTTGGTGGAAGCGGCGTAGCAAAATACTTCGTTACTTGATTGTTTCCATGATGTCGTTTGCTTGTCACCTCCCGCGCCTAAATTGCGTCTAAAGACTTATCTGGAACACTGACTTGCAACGAATTACCCGATGAAAAAATTTGCTCATTATGCCCGTTTCTGTCCCGCGCTGGTGGCGTTGTTTATCATGGCTGCCGGCACCACGTTCGCTTCCGATCTCCCCATTCGCCAGGCTGATGAAGATGTAAACAGCGCCGCGGTCCGTGAACGCGCGAGCCTGCGACCGAACACGAACCTTCTTTTCAACGGCTGGG
>DASRBR010000767.1:0-2600 GCA_035653495.1 Verrucomicrobiia bacterium | reverse complement strand
ATGGAAAATCGGGATGTTTCTCGATGAACTTCGTCGGCCCATGAAAGATGGCGCGCCAGACGTTTGAGCCGCGTTCTCCGGAACCATGAAGAAAAACAATCGTTGGCCAGCGCTTCCCGCTCTTCGCATCATAATCCTTCGGCAAAAAAAGCACGTAATCCGCGCGAACGTTCGCGGAGTATTTGCGCGCGGAAAGATTTTGGATGTCGGGCTTGGGCGGCGTTGGTGCGGCTGATTTTTTCATCGAGGAGCACGATGTGAGAATGAGCGTCCCGGCGACAAGCAGGAAATAAAATATTTGGTTCATGGCGTCCGCCCGGTGAAACTCGCCAGCAATTCGGCGATGGCATCGAGGTCTTCAGTCTTCGACCCGCCTTGATAGCGGTTCAACATCAACGAAAAAACCAGATGCTCTCCCGCGGCGCTGGTCACATAGCCCGACAAGCTGTTCGCCCAGCGCAACGTTCCCGTTTTGGCCCGCACATTGTTTTGCGCGGGGGTGCCGCGCATCCGATGACGCAACGTGCCGTCCACTCCGGCGATCGGCAGCGCGTCGATGTAAACCGCAGCGTTGGATTGATGGCTCATGTAAGTGAGGAGTTTGACCGTCGCAAATGGCGAAGTGAGATTGTCGCGCGAAAGACCCGAGCCTTCCTCGAAAATCGTCTGCCCGCGCGGAATGCCGACCTTTTGCAAAAACTGGTTCAATTCACGGATGCCTGCCTGCTCGCCGGAAGCTTCGGATTTTCCGTCGAGCATGTTCGCGCCCATATGTTCGAGCACCAAATCGGTGTAAAGATTTTGCGATGGCTTTTCCACGGCGCGAATGATCTCGCGGAATGGCAGCGACTCGACATGACCGAGTTCGACGCATTCGGACAAATTCAACGGCGCAACTTCGCGATCCAGGTAATGCATCGCGCGGGCGCGTCCGCCAACGGTGATGCCGTGCTGCGCGAGCGCGTCCTTGAACACCGCCGCGAACAGCCCGGCCATGTCGTGCACGGTCGTTTCTTCGATGGCCTGGGGATGTTCCAGCGGGACCGTGCCCGTGAGATAGACAACGTTCTCAGCGACAGGCCGCGATAGTTGGACGTCGTATTGTTCGCCCTTTGCAACCGTGCGCATCCGATTGCTGATGACCATGTACGGCGTGGTTTGAACGAAGGACGCCTGCGCCGGCGCGCCCGCGGTTTCGCCGGGTTTGACGGCGATTTGGAGAAGATTGCTGTTGATGGTCAGCGCTGAAATCTCCGCGCCGTAATAATTTTCAAAGTCGCCCCAGTCCCAGCCGGAGCCGAACGGCGCGCTGTGAAAAAAACTGTCGTCGCCAATAATATCGCCGGTGATCTGTTTCACGCCGGCGTTGGTGAGAATGGCGATGAGCGGTTCAACTGCCTTGTAAATGTCGGGATTGTTGATGGTAGGATCGCCGCGGCCGTAAATGATGAGATCGCCATTCAGCATGCCGTTGGCGTCGGGGCGGGAAAGCGCGTAAAGGGAAGTTTTGATGCGGTAATCCGGGCCGAGATGGTCCATGCCGAGCGCCATGGTGTAGAGCTTGGAATTGGACGCGGGGCTGAAAAGCTTTTGCTCGTTGACCGAGACCAGCACCCTGCCCGAGTCGAGCGAAGCGATTTTAACGCCCCAAAGCGCGGCGGCGTACTTGGGATTGGCGACGATTGCGCCGATGCGCCGTTGCAAATCCTGGAGTGTTGCGGGCGGTTTGGGCTTTTCAGCCGGAGGCTCGGCGGCAAGCGCGTTTCCGCCAAGGAACAGGAAGGCTAGCAATGCGGCGCAATTAAGCATTTGAAATCTCAAATTCGAAATTTTATTTCCGTGACGCCTTGTGTCGGTCGCGCGCGCAAAGGCGCAGGCATTGATTTGCAGGTCGATTGGCAGATTTGTTTTCATGGGTTGAACATTTTCAGCAAAGTCGAAGCCGCATGCTAACGAATTGGCCTTTGGCGCGCGAGCAGAAATGGGGAGGGTATTTCTGGCAGAAACGTTGGAAACGTCCAACAACCAATCCCGACAAGTCGGGAAACTTCGAACGCCTAATGATCCACAGAAGGCCTTCCGGCGATTCAGCGTTCGATGTTTGATGTTCGGTGTTCGATGTTTCATCATAACAGGGGAGGGGGTGTATTTGGCGGGACAGCCCGGGAGTGCGTGGGATAAAACGGGATTGCAAGGAGTTGCGTAGGAAAATCCCAAGACTCGCGTAAGTGAAACGGGCGTGGAGGGGTATTGGCGGTCTGCAAAGACCTGCTGCACGTCCGTTCCTCGTAGCTGAAAACGTGAGTTTTCAGCCTCCCCTTCCGATTTTTTCCCCTGATAGCTGAAACGAGGTGAAACAAGCTGAAACGAGGTGAAACAGCCGGGCTGACCTGCACCGAATTTGGTAGGGACATTGGCAGTCTGCTAAGACCTGCTGCGCGTCCGTCCCGAGCATTTGCGCTGACCAAAACTGGGCGGACAAGGCCCACCTCCGCCAAGGCTACGAACAAGCTGTCCGCGCTCCCATCACAAATTATCCGACACAAGGCGACACACGCGGCCCAAAGCGCCGTTCCGGCATCCTGAATCTCACGTTGGCT
>DASRBR010000766.1:0-9403 GCA_035653495.1 Verrucomicrobiia bacterium | reverse complement strand
TCGCGACCAACCAGGTGGACTTCGCCGTCCCCGCGAAGTTTGGCCTCGTTTACAAGGACCGCGACAACACCGAGAAAACTCCGTTGTGCATCCATCGCGCGCCGCTCGGCACGCACGAACGGTTCATCGGCTTTCTGATCGAGCATTACGCCGGCAATTTTCCGCTTTGGCTCGCGCCCGATCAGGTGCGCGTCCTGACCATCGGCGACGATGCGGCCTTGGTGGAATATGGCAAGGGCATCGTGTCGATGCTTCGCGCCGAAATGGTCCGAGCTATTGGAGATTTCGGCACCGACCCGATCAAAGCCAAGATTGCCGCGGCCGAAGAAGCGAAAGTCCACACCATGCTGGTGATTGGCGCGCGCGATTTGGAAGCGGGCAATGTGTCCGTCCGCATCCACGGCAAGGGCAACATCGGCGCAAAGCCCAAAGCGGATGTGATTGCGGATATTTTGCTGGCGATCAAGGAACGGCGGGCATAACCGAGATTTCAACCACCAAGGCACCAAGACATCGAGGGACGCATCTCACTATTTATGAGCCACTACGGAATTAAACGTATATTTCGCCCCTGACGGGGCTTTTCGTATTTTCGTCCTTTTCTACAAATATTTCGCCCGTGAAGGGGCTGTCTGAATTGCCTGCCTTGGCCGGTCACGATGAGGCTCCGTAGGAGCGACATAGCCAGTGCGTAAAACTGATGTGCGCCAGACACCCAGTTTTTTTCAGAAATCAATGGACACGCGCCAGTGGGTGTGAGACGCTGGCGGTCGCTTGAATCAAGGAGAGCGAAAGACGGCACCGCCCGGTGCTTGCGCCGTCTGGCAATCCCGTTGCTGGAGCGGACATCGTTTATCCGAGCGGGTTGAACCGCACGGCCAAATCTCCAATCCTTCACCGTCTCAAAAACGCGCGATTTTCACGCAAAACCAGACGGTCTGTTTCACCTCGTTTCAGCTTGTTTCACCTTGTTTCAGCTACGGGGAAAAATTTTCGTCGCATCGAGGCGTAGCGCAGGCATTTCTGCCTGCTGTATCGCCGACATTCCTATCGGCAAAGCGCGTGATTTTCACGCAAAACCAGACAGTCTGTTTCATCTCGTTTCAGCTTGTTTCACCTTGTTTCAGCTACGGCAAAAAATTTTCGTCGCTAGTCGGCCCTGAAGCTGGCTGTTCTTGCAATTTGCAAGAGTCAAAATGGCACAGTAGCTTTGGAGGTCCAGGGCGTGTGTCGGATAAGGTCGGGCTGTGTCGGGTAATTCCGCATCGCACCGGAGTGCGGAGAGCCATGTCCCCTTCAACTGCCAAAGTCGATTCCAGGCTTTTTGGTCGCTGCGGATTGAACGGTTGCCTTGGGCTTGCATCTTTGGTTGCGGGGTGGAGAATGGGAAGCAGAACTATGAAATACATCTGGGTTGTCCTCGGGTTCCTTATGACTGCAAATTTCGCTCGCGCTGATGAAGGGATGTGGCTGTTCAACCAGCCGCCGCGCGAGATTTTGCGTGAACGTTATCAGTTCGACGCGACGGACGAGTGGCTTGAGCATCTGCAAAAAGCTTCCGTGCGTTTCAATTCCGGCGGTTCGGGAAGTTTCATCAGCGAGGACGGCTTGTTGATTTCCAATCATCACGTCGGCGCGGACGCGTTGCAAAAGCTGAGCACGCACGAAAAAAATTATGTCCGCGATGGTTTTCACGCGCACTCATTGGCTGAGGAGGTGAAATGCCTCGATCTGGAGTTGAATGTGCTGCAATCCATCGAGGATGTGACCGCGCGGGTGAACGCGGCGATTCCCAAGGATGCGGATGCGTCAAAAGCTTTTTTGGCGCGGCGCAAAATCATCGCAGAAATCGAGAAGGAATCGCTCGACAAAACGGGTTTGCGCTCGGATGTCATAACACTTTGGCAGGGCGGGGCGTATCATCTTTACCGCTACAAACGTTACACCGATGTGCGGTTGGTTTTTGCGCCACAACAGCAGATCGCCTTTTACGGCGGCGACCCGGACAATTTCGAGTTTCCACGTTTCGACCTCGACATCTGCATTTTCCGCGCGTACGAAAATGGCAAACCCGCCAGGGTGAGCAACTATTTGAAAGTTTCGCGCAGCGGCCCGCGCGATGGTGATCTGGTGTTTGTCTCCGGCAATCCCGGCCACACGAGCCGGCTGTTGACGGTGGCTGAGTTGAAGAATGTGCGGGACCAGCGATTGCCCATGACGCTGGAAGTGCTGTATCGGCGCGAAGTTTTGCTTGGCACCTGGAGCGAACGAGGCGAGGAAAACGCGCGGCGGGCGAGGGAAATGCTTTTTGGCGTGCAGAACTCGCGCAAGGCGAACATTGGGCGTCTGGCCGGGTTGCTCGACCCGGAATTGATGGGCACAAAGGAAAAAGGTGAAGAAGATTTTCGCGCCCAGTTTGCCGCCAAGAAAGAGACTGACGCGGTTTTTCCTCCTGCATTGGAAGCGTATGACCGGATCGCGGATGCGACCAAAATTCTTTCAGGCCAGGTTGTGCCGTATGCCCTTTTGGAAGGCGGTTTGGCCTTCAATTGCGACAGCTTTCGCATCGCGCGCACATTGCTGCGAGCCGGCGAGGAGCGTCCCAAGCCGAATGGGGAGCGCTTGCGCGAATTTGTCGATTCATCGAAGGCTTCGCTGGAACTGGCGCTGTTCTCGGAAAAACCGATTTACACCGATTTGGAAATTTTGACGTTGTCCGATTCGCTGACCTACCTGGCCACGAAAATGGGCGCGGAAGATCCGTTGGTGAAAAAAATTCTCGCCGGCAAATCGCCGCGTGAGCGCGCGGTCGAATTGATCCATGACACCAAAGTCCGCGACGTACCATTTCGCAAAGAACTTTACAACGGCGGTTGGAATGCTGTCGTTGCCGCGCATGACCCGATGATTGAGCTGGCGCAATTGGTGGATCCCGAGGCGCGGGCTTTGCGCAAAGTTGCCGAGGAACAGGATGAAGTGAAACAGGAGGCGCATGCGGCAATCGCGCGCGCCCGCAACGTGCTCCTTGGCACGAGTGGATATCCGGATGCGACATTCACGCTGCGTCTGGCTTTCGGCACGGTGAAAGGCTACGAAGAAGATAAAAAATGGATCGCGCCGTTCACCACACTCGCTGGTTTGTATCAGCGGGCCAAGGAAATGAACAACCGTCCGCCGTTTGATTTGCCGGAGATTTGGGTGAAGCGCAAATCGCGGGTTGATTTGAAGACACCATTCAATTTTGTGAGCACACCTGACATCATCGGCGGCAATTCGGGCAGCCCGGTGGTGAATCGCGCGGGCGAGTTTGTCGGAATCATCTTCGACGGGAACTTACAAAGTTTGCCGTGGGATTATGTCTATAGCGACAAGCAGGGCCGCTCGATTTCCGTGGATTCTGCGGCGATAGTCGAGGCGTTGGACCGGGTGTATGACGCAAGAGAGATTGCGGCGGAAATGGCGAGCGGGCGAAGGAAACAAGCTTCAGATTAAAATGAAAAAACTTGGAGCGCTCGTTCAAGCCAAAGACGGCCCAGGCCGCTTTAAATTGACGTACAGGCCTTTTCCCGGTAGGAATGAACCATGCCAAAGAAGGGTGAATCGAGGCACGACACCTGCTGGCGCAAGTCGCGCATTGCCGCGCGTATCTTGTTGCGGGAGGAAGCGGGCAAACTCACGCGCCGGGACGTGGCGCTCGGCCACAAACTGGCGGTTGACCCCGGCGTCACCCCCCGATTGATTGATCAAGCCATCCATGGATTACGCGGCAAAAAATCTCGATTGGAGCGCCAGCGCCGGCGTGCGGCTTGAAGCGTTGGCACAAAAGCTCCCGCGCCTTCCCCGCCTGGAGTGTCTGGGTTTTACTTGCTGGAAGCTTTGTGCGGACCTATGATAATCGCAATATTGCGCTGGAATTTCGACGCTCCAGCGTCCGCGCGTGTAGCTCAATTGGATAGAGTGACGGCCTCCGAAGCCGCAGGTTGTGGGTTCAACTCCCGCCACGCGCACCATTTTAGCCACTGAAATGAAAATCTTTTTGCCATGGGTATTGGTGGTCGCCTTGGGAGGCGGGATTTATTTTCTGTGCACCCAGGTGAAGCAGAGAGACGACCAGATCGCAAAGCTCAGCGAGCAAAGCACGGAGTTGGCGCAGTTGCACGCCGAGAATGACGAACTGAAGAAAATCTCGCTGCAGAAAGATGAATTGGACCGGTTGCGCAAGGAGCATGATGAACTGCTTCGGTTGCGCGGCGAGAACCAGCGCGCGAAGGACCAGATCAAGAAACTCAACACGCAACTCGCCGCCGCCCAGGCCAAAGACGCCGCCGCTCAAGCCGAAAGCGCGAAGGCCCAGGAAGCGCAACAACAGGCCGCGCAGTTGGCGAATGAAAATCAGGCTTTGCGCAATCAGGCCCAGCAAATCGCATCGGAAGAAAGAGTCGCGGCGGAGCAGCATGCAGTCTGCATCAACAATCTGCGCCAGATTGATGGCGCCAAGCAGCAATGGGCATTGGAAAACAAAAAGACCGCCGATGCCGTCCCCACGGCTGCGGACCTTGCGCCTTATCTGCCTAACATCAACCAAATGGTCTGTCCTGCCGGTGGAACCTATACCATCAATGCAGTCGGCGTGCCGCCGACGTGCAGCGTGCCGTCGCATACGTTGCCAAAGTAGCTGCTGTTAATTTGAAGGATTGCATTTGGCAATGGAATTGAAACCACAACAGACCATCCAACACCGGGAAAATTTTCCCGCTTTCCTTTTGCGAATCATGGCCTAATGTTTCTGAACATATAAAATGAATACGAGCATAGAGGAAGCTTTGTCGGGGATTGCAAATCAGTTGCGTATTGATTCCATTTCGGCCACGACGGCGGCGGGGAGCGGCCATCCGACTTCCTGCTGTTCGGCGGCGGACCTTGTGGCTGCACTGTTTTTCGGCCACATGCGGTTTGATCCGAAAAATCCCAAATATCCCAATAACGATCGTTTTATTTTGTCCAAGGGCCACGCTGCGCCATTGCTTTATGCAGTCTGGGCTGAACTGGGCCTTTTCCCGCGCGAACATCTGCAAACCCTTCGCCGGCTGGACAGCGATTTGGAAGGCCATCCAACGCCGCGCTTGTCGTTCGTGGATGTGGCGACCGGCTCACTTGGGCAAGGTCTGGCGGTCGGTGTAGGGATGGCTTTGTGCGCGCGTTTGGACAAGCTCGATTATCGGACTTACGTGCTGTTGGGCGATGGCGAATGCGCCGAAGGATCTGTTTGGGAAGCGGCAGCGCTTGCGGGCGTCTATCAGTTGAATAATTTGGTGGCGATTGTGGACGTCAACCGCCTGGGCCAAAGCGAGCCGACCGCTTTGGGGCACAACATGGAGGCTTACCGCAAGCGTTTCGACGCGTTCAATTGGCGCACGGAGGTGATCAATGGGCACGACATGGAGGAGATTTTGGAAGTGCTCGGCGCGGCTGGCCTCGGCAAACAGCCCTTGGCCATCCTGGCGGAAACGCAAAAGGGCAAAGGGATTTCGTTCGCCGAAGACAAGGAAGGCTGGCATGGCAAGGCACTTTCGAAAGATGAGGCCGCAAAAGCAATTGCTGAATTGCAGCCCAAGGCGGGCTCCGGAACAGCCGAGCCGATTCCTGCACCCGCGCAATTGCCGCCGCCAAAGAATGAGGCGCCGGCAGGTTATCCGGCGCCGAATTACAAGCCCGGCGACATGGTGGCGACCCGCGAAGCGTACGGAAACGCGCTGTTGCGCATCGGCGAAGCGGATGAGCGCATCGTTGCTGTGGACGGCGACACAAAAAATTCCACTTACGCAGAAAAGTTCTTCAAACAATTTCCAGAGCGTTCCACCGAGTGTTACATCGCGGAGCAAACCATGGTGGGAGTTGCCACGGGTTTTGCGACGCGCGGAAAGGTCCCGTTCGCTTCCACGTTCGCGTGCTTTTTCAGCCGCGCTTACGATCAGATCCGGATGGCGGGCATTTCCATGGCGAACATCAAACTCGTTGGTTCGCACGTCGGAGTGAGCATCGGCGAGGACGGCACGTCGCAAATGGCTTTGGAAGATTTGGCAATGATGCGCGCAGTCGCCGGCAGCGTTGTTCTTTATCCGAGCGACGCCGTGAGCGCGGAAAAATTGGTCGAACAAATGGCGTTGCACCGGGGAATTTCGTTTTTGCGCACGTCCCGGCCGAAGACGCCGGTCATTTACAACAACGAAGAACCGTTCCCGATAGGCGGAGCAAAGATCCAACGCCAAAATCCAAATGACAAAGTGACTGTCGTTGCCGCCGGCGTGACGTTGTATGAGGCCATCAAAGCTGCAGATGCTCTGGCGAAGGAAGGCATCGGCATCACCGTGATTGATGCTTACAGTATCAAACCTTTGGCCAAGGACATCATCAAAGACGCCGCGCAAAAAACCGGCAACCTTGTTGTCACGGTGGAAGATCATTATCCGGAGGGCGGATTGGGCGATGCGGTCGCAGGCGAGTTGAGCCAGGATGGAATCAAAGTCCACAAACTTGCCGTGCGCGAACTGCCGCATTCGGGAAAGCCCGAGGAGTTGCTGGCGAAGTACGGCATTGATGCGGACGCCATTGTGAAAACAGTTAAATCGCTGGCCTGAAGGCAAGTAAGCTGATTCCCGCCTTTTGGCACAATTCCAGCTTTTCCCAAGGTATGGAATTGTGTCTTCATTTCATTTCCAGGCTGCGACTCATTGCGGTTTGCCTGATTTTTTTGGCTTTTCCAGTGGAGTCGAAAGGTCAACAGATCTTCTGCGATGTTTGCGGCAAACCCATTGTGGGGAACTATCACATCATGGAGGACAATGTCGAATTTAAGGAGAAGAATGTCTGCAGCAACTGCTACGCCATCGAGGCGCGATGTTTTTATTGCAAGATGCCGGTCTTGGATGGCTATAAAAAGTTGTCCGACGGACGGTATATCTGCGCGCGTGAGTTGAAAACGGTGGTCGAATCTGACGACGAGGCCAAGGAAATTTGCCAGCGCGTCGAATCCGACTTGGACAGATTGCTGTCCCGCTTTTTGACAATTCCCGACGGGAACATCCAGCTTTCGCTTCAGGACACGTATCACATGCAAGAGCTTGGCAGCGTGCGGGACAGTGAGTTTTCCTGCGCCACAGTATTTGGGGTGACCGGCTCGCATCCTCAGCCCAACCACAAGTTCGTGCACACCGTGGACCTTTTGAGTTACATGACCAGGCCGCATTTGATGGCTGTCTGCGCACACGAATACACCCACTGTTGGATGAACCAAACCATTTCGCTCGATAGAGAAAGGGCGTTGGACCGAAACACCCTCGAAGCATTTTGCGAATTGGTCGCCTTCAAATACATGGACAGCCTCCATGAAGATGCAGAGATGGAATACATCAAGCACAACGGTTACACGCAGGGCAAGATACTCGTCCTGATCGAAGCGGATAAAAAATATGGGTTCGGCACCGTCATGGACTGGCTCGCTGATGGTGAAGATCCAACGCTCGCTCTGGCCAACATTGACCGCGTCCGGGCGGTGCGCAGCCATTATGTGGCCCCTCTCGCACCTCAAACCCAGGGACTTGTCTATGGAAGTGCCGTTAAGACACCGGTTCCCGACACGCTCGAATTGAAGGGCATCTCGGGCGTTGGCCAGCATCGCTTCGCGCTCATCAACAACGCCACATTCGAAACGATGGAAAAAGGCAAGGTGCGCGTCGGCCAAAAAGCGCTCAATGTCACCTGCCTGGAAATCGGCACGGATTACGTGACCATTCAGGTGGAAGGTTCGGCGCAGAAGAAGAGGCTTACGTTGCATTCTCCAAAATAGAGCCTCGCAAAGATTGCGCTGGTGCTTCGCTCCACAGCCAGTTTCAACATTGCCAAAAATGGCGGTTTGATGCACATTGCAATGAGTAAGTGGCATGGCAGAGAATTCGAAATACCTAAGAGGCCAGTTACTGCTGGACAGCGGCCAGTTGAGTGGATCCTTTTTCCAGCACACGGTTGTTCTCATCTGCCAGCACGATTCCGAGGGAGCTTTCGGCTTGGTCCTCAACCGTTCCAGCGGCAACAAACTCGGGGAGATGATCGTTGCTGACGTTCCTGAAACCCTCAAGGAACAGACGCTTTACCTCGGCGGTCCTGTGCAGCTTTCCGCGCTGAGCTTTCTTCATTCCGACAGTTTTCTTCCTGACGCGAGCGTCATGCCCAACCTCGACCTCGGCCATTCGCTGGACACTTTGGTCGAACTGGGCGAATCGTTTTCTCCCACGCGCAAGATGAAGATGTTCGCCGGTTACGCCGGTTGGAGTCCCGGCCAGCTTGAGCAGGAAATGAAACGCAAGGCGTGGATCACTCATCCGGCTTCCCTCGACTTGGTGTTCGACACCGACCCCGGCAAACTCTGGCAGCAGATCATGCGGCAAAAAGGGTTGAAATACCGTTTGATCGCCGAAATGCCAGAGGATGTTTCGCTGAACTAAGTTCATTTCGCGGCGCCTGCGTTTCTTCCCCGTTTTGCCTTGCCGTAACTGACGCGCGGCGTTTTTTCCGCTGGTTTGGCGCTGCTGGCGCCATCGCCAGTTGCGCGTTTTAACTCGCGGATTTGGTCGCGCAACAACGCCGCCTTTTCAAACTCCAGATTGTTCGCCGCCGTGAGCATTTCTTCCTCCAATTCGCGCAACGTTTCCGTCACATCAAAATCCACGCCTTTTTCCCGCAGCATCAAGTTCGCCTGGTTATTGATCTCCTGGTGCGAGGACAGGCTCTCCTCGACCGCCCGACTCACGCTGCGAGGCGTGATGTTGTGCTCCTTGTTGTACGCCAGTTGCCTCTCCCGGCGATACTCCGACATCGCCAGAAACTTCTGGATGCTCTGGGTCTTCACGTCCGCATACAAAATCACTTCGCCGTTCAAATGCCGCGCTGCGCGTCCGGCCGTCTGGATCAGGCTTGTCGTCGAACGCAGATAGCCTTCCTTGTCCGCGTCAAGGATGGCCACCAGCGAAACTTCCGGCAGGTCCAAACCTTCCCGCAACAAATTGATGCCCACCAGCACGTCGAACTCGCCCTTGCGCAATGCGCGTAAAATCTCCACCCGCTCGATCGCGTCAATCTCGCTGTGCAAGTAACGCACATTCACGCCGATGCCGCGCAAATAATCGCTCAATTCCTCGGCAGTGCGCTTCGTCAACGTCGTCACCAGCACACGTTCCTTCGCTTCGACTCGTTTGCGCGTCTCCTCGATCAAATCGTCAATCTGTCCCTTCAACGGCTTGAGCGTGACGCGCGGGTCCACAAGGCCGGTCGGACGCACAATCTGCTCGACCACGCGCCCGCGCGACCATTCGATTTCCTTCGGACCGGGCGTGGCGCTGACGTAAAT
>DASRBR010000765.1:0-2101 GCA_035653495.1 Verrucomicrobiia bacterium | reverse complement strand
TTCCGCCAAGCCTTTGATGATTCCTTCGCCGAGCATAAATTTATCGGTCCACTTCTCCCAAAACAATGTCCACACTGCCAAGAATGATCACCGCGTCAGCGACCGTTTGGCCGAGGCACATGTCTTCCAGAACGGTCAAGTTTATAAGGCTGGGCGGACGCACACGATAACGATATGGATTGGGCGAACCGTCGCTGATGAGATAAAAACCGAGTTCGCCTTTCGGGCCTTCGATGCGCCCGTAAGCTTCACCAGCCTTTGGCCGAAAACCGCGAATCTTCGCTTTGGGGTCCATGATCGGCCCTTCAGGAATATCGCGCAGGGCCTGGTCCAAAATCTTCAACGACTCGCGCATCTCCAGAACGCGGATCATGTAACGGTCGAACACGTCGCCGTGCTCGCCAAGCGGAACGCGAAAATCAAACCGGTCGTAGATGCCGTATTGATCCACCTTGCGGATATCGTAATTGACGCCGCAGGCGCGCAGCATCGGCCCGGTGATGCTGGCGTTGACGGCAAGTTCGGGCGGAAGCACGCCCACTCCTTGCGAACGCGCGATGAGGATTTCGTTCCCGGTGAGCAACGCTTCAAATTCATCCAGAAAACGCGGAAAATTTGCGATCGCCTGCTTCGTCTGCTCAAGCCAGCCCGCCGGCAAGTCCACACGGCACCCGCCGAAACGCATGTAATTGCACATCATGCGCGAACCGCTGAGCGCTTCAAACAAATCCAAAATCGTTTCGCGTTCACGAAAGGCGTACATGAGCGGTGTGCCCAATGCGCCCATGTCCTGCAATAAAAATCCAACGAGACAGGTGTGATTCACCAGGCGCGTCAATTCAGCGGTGATGACGCGGATGTATTGGGCGCGTTCCGGCGGATTCAATCCGGCCAGTTTTTCGACGCTCAAGGCGTAGGCCCAATTGTTCGTCATCGAACAGAGGTAATCAAGCCGGTCGGTGTAAGGCATCGAAGCCAGATAGGTCGTGCTCTCGGCGATTTTTTCGTGGTTGCGATGCAGATAGCCGAAGACGGGCTTCAATTTCACCACCTGCTCGCCGTCGAGGACAACGTCCATGCGGAAAACACCATGCGTCGAAGGATGATGCGGCCCCATCGCGACTTCGAGCAATTCGCCATCCGACTCTCCGTTCTTCGGCAGCAGCTCGTAATTGCGTTCGGAAGTCTGGGCAAGCACGCTCATGATACGGCCTCCGGATGATAATGCTGCCTGGTTTTTTCCAGCACTTCGTCGTGCGGCGTCGGCTCGTATTCATAATCATCGGGCTCGACATAATCCTTGCGCATCGGATGGTCGGCAAAACCTTCCCACATCAAAAGCCGGCGCAAATCGGGATGGCCATCGAAGACGATGCCGAACAAATCAAAAATCTCGCGCTCCTGAAATTCCGCGCCGCGCCAGATGGGCGTCAATGACGGCAGATGGTTTTTATCAGCCCTGTTTTCAGTACGCATCCGCAGGATTACCGGCCCATGTTTCAGCGCCATCGAATAGAGATGATAAACGGCTTCGAGATAACCCGGACGTCTCTTTTCAGTCACTTCTTCGATTTCTTTTTCGACGCCATCCACAACTTTTTTGACCTTGGTTTTTTCCTTGATGACCAATTCAGGCCAGTCCACGCCCGTCACGTTCGATGCATAATCAAGGCGCAACTCTGGATCATCGCGCAAGAGCTTCGCCACTGCGACAGCGTGGTCATTGTCCACCAGGAGCGAAGTCTGCCCAGACGGGCTGTCGTTTGGAATGATTTCCAGCTTCACTCCCGGCACAGCCCGTTCGATCAGGCTCTTGACGGTTTCCAATTGTAACGATTTAACCATTTAGCTTTTTAATCACTCCTCCCGTTCCATCTTCGGCGCATGCCATACGGCCGGATTGCTGGGCGGCACCAAATCGTGCGCGCCGAATTGCGGGACGGGAAATTCACTGGGCGCATTCGGATCAATGTGCCGTGGGCGCTGCGGGCCATCTAGTGACTGGGCGTCAATTTTCTTCTGCAGCGTCATGAATGCATGTATCAATGCTTCCGGCCGAGGCGGACAACCGGGAATATGCACGTCAACGGGGATGTAACGA
>DASRBR010000764.1:0-4992 GCA_035653495.1 Verrucomicrobiia bacterium | reverse complement strand
CGGTCGAGGAAAGCGGCAACATGCTCATTTTGTGCGACGCCATCGCCCACGACGATGGCAACGCCGATTTCGTCGCGCCCTGGTGGAAGCAATTGACGCAGTGGGCCGAATATTCGAAAGATTACGGTCTTGATCCTGAGGACCAGCTTTGCACGGACGATTTCATGGGCCACCTGGCGCACAACGCCAATCTCAGCATCAAGGCCATCCTCGGTTTGGCCTGTTACGGCGACCTTTGCCGGATGCGTGGCGACACCGCAACGGCGGATGCCTACATGGAACTTGCCAAAAAAGATGCTGAACACTGGATGCAAGCCGCCGCTGAAGGCGACCATTACAAACTTGCCTTCGACAAAACCAACACTTGGAGCCAGAAATATAATTTGGTTTGGGACCGCATCCTTGGCCTGAACATTTTCCCGCCGGAGGTCGCGGAAAAGGAAGTTGCTCATTACAAAAAAGTGATGCAACGCTACGGCGTCCCGCTCGATTCACGCACCAAACTGACCAAGACTGACTGGTCGTTCTGGAGCGCGACACTGGCGGACAATCAAGCCGATTTCGAGGCGCTGATTTCGCCGATTTACGATTACCTCAATGCCACCGCCGCGCGTTCGCCTTTCGTTGATTCGTATGTCACCGATGATGTTCGCAGCGACGGGATGCATGCGCGCCCCGTCATTGGCGGCGTCTTCATCAAGATGCTTGCCGACCGTGAGCTGTGGAAAAAATGGGCTTCGCAGGACACGAACAAAGTCGGCAACTGGGCGCCGCTGCCGGAAGGCCCCAAGGTGACGGAGATTGTTCCGTCCGCGCAAAAAGCGGCTTCGATGTGGCGTTACACGATTGAAAAACCGGCCGGCGATTGGATGAAAACCGATTTTGAAGATTCGGCGTGGAAGGAAGGCTTGGGAAGTTTTGGCACCAAGGGAACGCCCGGCGCGGTCGTGCGCACGCGCTGGAGCACGGACGATATCTGGCTGCGCAGGCAGGTCACGCTTCCCGACACAAATTTCGGGAACCTGGAATTTTACGTTCATCACGATGAAGACGTGGAGATTTACGTGGACGGTGTTCTCGCCGCGACCGAGCCGGGATTCACCACTGCCTACGAATTGCTGGAAATCCGGCCTGCCGCGCTGGCGTTGCTGAAACCGGGCGCAAAAGTCACACTGGCGGTTCATTGCCATCAAACCTACGGCGGCCAAAACGTGGATGTTGCCATCGCCAACGTGGTGGACGAGAATGCGAGCGAACCACGCACGGCCCAGCGGTGAGTTTCTGATTATTGCTCTTTTTATAATAGAGCGTTCAAAATGAGCGAAGTTGGTAGGGCGCAGTCCCGTGCGCGGGGTACCTTTTGAATGTTCACAATGACACGATGAACGAGCGGAAATCTTTGAAATTTTGCCTTCTTTGCTGGGGATTCGCCGCAATTTTGATTTCCACTTTCACCGTCAATGCCGCCCCATTCTCTCGTCCGAACATTCTTCTCATTCTTGCCGATGATCTAGGCTTTTCGGATATCGGTTGTTTCGGTTCAGAAATCGCAACACCGAACCTGGCTCGTCTCGCCGCTGGCGGCGTGCGTTTCACTCAATTTTATAACGCGGCGAGATGCTGTCCCTCGCGCGCGTCGCTGTTGACCGGCCTTTATCCGCAGCAAGCCGGCATGGGCGGAATGGAGAGCGGCAACAAGATTGGCCCGATCGGTTACGAAGGCCGGCTCGTGGACCGTTGCGCCACCATTCCCGAAGTGCTCAAGCCGCTGGGCTATCGCTGCTACATGGTGGGCAAATGGCACCTCGGCGCGAAACCAAATCCCATTGATCGCGGCTTCGATGAATTTTACGGCATGATCGGCGGCTTCAACTCCTGTTGGCAGGAGCATCCGTATTATTCGCGTTTGCCTGCCGATCATCCCAAACGTTCTTATGCGCCCGGAAAATTTTATTCCACCGACGCCTTCGGCGATTACGCGCTCTATTTTTTGAATGATGCCCGAAAAGCGCCGGAGCGACCGTGGTTTTTATATCTCGCCTTTAACGCCGCCCATTTTCCGCTCCATGCGCCAGAAGAGGAAATCGCCAAATACGAAAAAGTTTACCAACAGGGTTGGGACAGAATCCGCGACGAACGTTTCGCGCGCATCCAGAAGCTTGGCCTCCTCGACAAAGAAACCGCGCTGACGCCGCGCAGTTTCATTCCCGCCAATTGGGTCAATGTTCACACCGGCTGGGCCGATAAATATAATCCGCCCTGGGATTCCCTTCCGCCCGAACGCCGTGCCGACCTCGCGCGTCGCATGGCAGTTTACGCGGCGATGATTGATCGCATGGACCAGAACATCGGCCGCGTGCTCGACCATCTTCGCCAAAACAACGAACTGGAAAACACACTCATCATTTTTTTGTCCGACAACGGCGCTTGCGCGGAATGGGATCCTTATGGCTTCGACGGCGAAAGCGGTCCGCACAATATTTTGCATCTGGGCGACGATTTGAAAAAAATCGGCGGGCCGGACAGCTACGTGAGCTACGGCAGCGCCTGGGCCAACGCCTGCAACACGCCATGGCGACTTTACAAGCATTACGACCACGAAGGTGGTATCGCCACGCCGTTCATCATCAGTTGGCCAAAACAAATCAATCAGGCTGGCAAAACGATTGCTGTGCCCAGCGACATCATCGATTTAATGGCGACTTTCGTGGACGTCACCGGTGCAATTTATCCGAAAGAGCGCAACGGCCATGCCATCCTGCCGATGGAGGGCCGCAGTTTGATGCCGTTGCTCCGCGGTGAAACCGTTCCGTCGCGCACTTTGTTTTTTGAACACGAAGGCAATCGCGCGGTGCGCGAATCGCGCTGGAAATTGGTTTCGTTGAAAGGCCATCCATGGGAGCTCTACGATTTCGACAATGACCGCTCGGAACTGCACGATTTGGCGGCGAAAGAACCGGAGACTGCCGCGCGTTTGGCGAAGGCTTGGGATGATTGGGCAGAGCGCTGTCATGTGCATCGGCCAAAGAACATCGGTTCAAGCGCAGTTGTAACACCGATCGTGAATGAGCATCCAAAAGAGCGCGAGGATTGATGCGATGGCGGCAAATGAATTAAAAACAATTTCGTTCAAGTCGTCGTCGGTGTTTCGCGATTGGCTGGATGCGAACCATGACAAATCGGACGGGATTTGGATGCGAATCTTTAAAAAAGATTCCGGTAAAAAAACCATCACTTACGCCGAAGCGCTGGACCAGGCGCTTTGCTTCGGATGGATTGACGGGTTGCGTCGTGCTTACGATGCAGAGTCATACATCCAGAAATTTACGCCACGCCGCGCGAGAAGCGTCTGGTCGAAACTCAACACGCAGCACGTCGAACGGCTCGTCAAGCATGGTCACATGCACGCTGCGGGGCTTCAAGCCGTGGAAGCTGCCAAGTCGGACGGACGCTGGCACGCGGCGTACGATTCGCCGGGCAATGCGACCGTTCCGGAATATTTTCTCGATGCGTTGCAGAAAAACCAAAAAGCAAAACGCTTTTTTGAAATACTGAACAAAACAAATGTTTATTCCATCGTTTGGCGGCTTCAGACCGCGAAAAAACCTGAGACGCGCGACAAGCGCATGTCGGCCATCCTCGCGATGCTTGAACGCGGCGAAAAGTTTCATCCGTAACGGCACCGCATTGTTCGTCGCCTGCTTTTTCACCGCCTGCGTTCAGCCAATACGCGCGGAGCAGAACATTTCCGTCGTAGCATCGCCGGACACATCCCGCACCAATTCCTTTTACGTCGGCAACGAGCCGCCGCTGGTTCCTCTCAAGTTTTTGCCGTTACCCATCGGTTCCGTCCAGCCGCGCGGCTGGCTTTTGGAAACACTGAAACGGCAGCGCGACGGTCTTTGCGGCCATTTGGGTGAAATCAGCGCATGGTTGCAAAAGGACGACAATGCGTGGCTGAGCAAGGACGGGCATGGCAAATATGGCTGGGAGGAACTGCCTTACTGGCTGCGCGGTTATCTTCAACTCGCCTACATTTTCAACGACCCGAAAATGATCGCCGAAAGCCAAACGTGGATTGACGGCGCGCTCCGCAGCCAGCGACCCGATGGCGATTTCGGCCCCGACCAAAAATTCGATGACGATGGTTCACGCGATTTTTGGGCGAACATGCTCATGATGTTCAGCCTGGAAACGTATTACGAACATTCGCACGATGCGCGCGTCCTCAATCTGCTCACAAAATATTTTCGGTATCAATTGAGCGTGCCCGACGAAAAATTCCTCACGCATTACTGGCAAAAAATGCGCGGTGGCGACAATCTTTACAGCGTTTACTGGCTTTACAATCGCACCCGCGAACCGTTCCTGCTCGAACTCGCCGACAAAATCCATCGCTGCACTGCCAATTGGGAAATGAAGGACGATTTGCCCAACTGGCACAACGTGAACATCGCCGAATCTTTTCGCGAACCCGCCGAACATTATCTTCTCACGCACAAGGACGCCGAATTGCAGGCGACCTACGCCGATTTTCGGGAAGTCCGCAAACGTTACGGCCAGGTCCCGGGAGGCATGTTCGGGAGCGATGAGAATTGCCGTCCCGGACACACCGACCCGCATCAGGCCGTCGAAACCTGCGGCATGGTCGAGCAGATGTTTTCGGACGAATTGCTGCTGCAGATGACCGGCGACGATTTCTGGGCCGAGAATTGCGAGGACGTGGCGTTCAACACCTATCCCGCCGCGCTCACGCCCGATTTGCGCGCGCTGCGTTATCTCACCGCGCCGAACATGGTGCAGAGCGACGCCGCGAATCATTCGCCCGGCTTGGAAAACGGCGGACCGTTCCTGCTCATGAACCCGTTCAGCTCGCGGTGCTGTCAGCACAATCATTCGATGGGCTGGCCGTATTTCACGAAGCATCTTTGGACGGCCACGCCCGACAACGGTCTTTGCGCGGCGGTTTTTTCCGCAAGCGGAGTTGACGCG
>DASRBR010000763.1:0-3460 GCA_035653495.1 Verrucomicrobiia bacterium | reverse complement strand
TGCGTCAAGCGCGCGTATTCAATCAATTCAACGACAGTTCGCGCCTCGGCTTCATCGTCGGAAAACAAATGCAGCGAGATTTTGTTGCCGAGACCTTTTTGCGACCATAATTGTTTTCCGCGCCGGCGCACGTTGTGTTTGATGACTGCGTTTGCCGCCTGCAAAATCGTCGTGGTCGAGCGATAGTTTTGTTCGAGCTTGATGACTTTGACAGACGGGAAATGCCGTTCCATGTCGAGCAAGTTGGCGATCTCCGCTCCGCGCCAGCCGTAAATGCTCTGGTCATCGTCGCCAACCACGCACAAATTTTGATGCTCGCGCGTCAGCGCATGGACGAGATTGAACTGCGATGCGTTCGTGTCCTGATATTCGTCCACCATCACGTAGCGATATTTGGCGCGACAAGCTTCGAGGCAATCGTGATGCTCGGCAAAAAGCCGGAGCGTGAGCAAAATCAAATCGTCGAAATCCACCGCGTTGCAGGCGCGCAATGCCGATTCGTAATTGCGCTTCACATGTTCCGCCATCGCGGCGACGCTCGGGTCGGTAAAAGCGGCCGCTTTCGAGCCGCCGTTCTTATACCGGCTGAGCAATCCAAGGATTGCCGCAGGATCGGTCTTTTCGCCTTTTGCCGAAATGCGACTCAGGATTTTTTTGATGGCGGCAATCTGGTCGGACTCGTCGTAAATCACGAAATTGCGTTTGTAACCGAGCCGCTCGATGTGCTGGCGCAAAATGCGGACGCACAGCGAATGAAAGGTGCAGATGGTCGGGCGTTCGAGCGCTTCGCCGTCCTGCTTTTTCTGGCGCGGCAGAAGTTTTGCGACGCGTTCCTGCATTTCGCGCGCGGCCTTGTTGGTGAACGTCACGCCCAGAATGTTCCCCGGGGCAATCCTCCGCTCCACCATGTGCGCGATGCGATGCGTGATGACGCGCGTCTTGCCTGTCCCCGCTCCGGCCAGAATCAACACCGGTCCCTGGATGGTTTCGACGGCCAGCCGTTGCTGCGGGTTCAGTGTGCTCAAGTTCAACATCGCGCCGAAGTGTACTGGCCGATGATGTCAACGCGCAAGCGGATTGGGATCGTCGTGAAATTTTTTCAAAAATTTCTTGCGCAAAAAAATTTCCATCCAACAGAGCGTGCCGGATGGAAATCTAGTTGATTCGAAGTTTCCGTGCTTACATCAGATACGGATTGCTGACGAAGGATTGCGGCGGTTGCGTATGGGTAAACCGGAACCGGAAAAACTTCTGCGTGGCCTTGGGAATGACGTAATACGGCGAGATGGCTGCATTGACGTCCGAGTAGGTCCCGTTGACGGCAGGGGCGGATTGCAGAACGGAACCGGACGTCTGCCACGACAAAGACAAACCGCTCACCGGTGCCGTGTTGAAGGTGAATTGCAGTTGAAGCGCATTGGTATCAATCAGCCCGCTGGTGGCAAAGACATTCGCCACTTCCACCGCGGACAATTCACGGTTGTAGAAGCGCACGTCATCAAGCTGGCCGAGGTAATTTTCTGTTGCTTGATTACCGCTCAAGCTGCTGCCGCCTATCTGGAGCTGCTGGCCAGCAAGCGCCGACCAGGCACCACCATTGCCGTTCGTGCTGTCCAGCACGCCATCAATATACATCGAAGCACCGCCGGCACTGGAACTGTCGTAGGTGGCAACGATCAAATGCCAGTTGTTGTCGGCGACGTTTGCCGCCGAGGTCAGTTGAGCTCCCGGCGTGTTAAAGAGCACGTTTCCGGAATCCGTTTCCAGCACCATCAAACTGCCCGTAAACGAACCGCCCGGTCGTCCAACAATTGCGCCACCGAAATTGCCATTGCCCGTGGTTCCCGACGAGCGCATCCAGAACATGATCGTCCCAGTCGCGCTGTCGAAATTGGACGTGCCGGTAACGACAATAGCACTATTGTTCGTCGCGGGAAACTCCATCACGCCGCTGCGTGTTTTGGTTCCATCGGAACTGGAAGCCAGCCAGGTCGCGCCGTTATTCAGGCCATCGCGCTCGACATTGGCCGGATTGGAATCAACCACCAAATTGGTGATGATCATTTCTTCGACAGTGTCTCCAACAACAGCCGCCTTGCTCGTGGCAGAGCCGTAAGCGTTGCTGACCACCATGTCGTAATTGCCAACATCGCCAGATTTAAGGCTCGCGATTGAGAGGGACGTTGTGGTGGCGCCAGGAATCGCGACGGCGTTTCTGCGCCATTGATAGAAAAGAGGAGGCACGCCAATGGCATACGCGCTTAATGCGACCGAATCGCCCAGGTAGGCCAACACCGGTTGCGGGGACATTGTGACCACCGGCTTGTCGGTGATGATGAAGCCGGAGATGGTCCCCGCACGATCATAACCGCTCGGCGGGCCTCCAGTGCCACCGTGCTGCGGATGATTGCTCATGATTTGCAAGTGGTCCGTATTCATGGCGGCGCTGAATGTGCTGAGTCCGCCGCCGTGGCCGCGAAGCCATTGATTGCATGTCGAGCCTTCGTCAAAGGGAAATGGCGTGCTCGGATAAGTGACCGAATTGGTGGTATTGGCGGTTGCGTCTATTATAAACGCGTTCGTCAGCGTCTGCATCGAATCAGACGCAGCGATGAGTTCCACCACAAACGGATTGCTGAACACACTGTGCAGCCCGGTGATGTCCACCAAGTAGCCGGGTTGATTGTTGTCGCCGCAAGACTCGCCAACTCCGAAATTAACTCCATCGCGCAGAAATGTTGAATATATCTGCCATTCTCCCGTTGGGAGGGGAACGGGTGGGGGGCCATCGTATGCGTAACTTGGAGCGTTGCCGCCATATCCGGCAAATCCGCTGAAGTTCGCGCCGTTCGCGCTCCAAGTCACATTGAGTGTCCCATGGGGCAGCGGATTCAATCCGCCGGTTGAGGTGTTCGTGCTGACGGTCTGCGTCAGGGTATAATTCTGCATCGGATTGCAACTGCTGTAGCCGGTTTCCATCGGCGTCAAATTCTGCCAACCGGAAGGTGGGACGCCAAAGGCGGTCATCGTTACGGGGTAGCCGGAATACCGGTTGTCGCCGCAATAGTGTTCCTGGAAGTGCATTGCGACGGTTGCCGCATGGCTCACGCCCAGCATGAGGGCCGCGGCAGAAACGGTGCAGGCGCTCTTTTTGAAACGGGAGTGGCGAAAACTACGAAGCTGATTTTTCATGGGAACCCTTTCTGTTGTTTCTGTACTGGCGTTGACACCACAAAAGTGGTGAGATGGATTACGGCTGGGTTATAAACGACTACGTACGAACTTCATCATTATGTCAATCAATTTCTCGCCGCACTCGGGAGGCACGCGGACGCGAGCGCGGCGCCTGAGCAACTGAATGAATCCTCTGGAGAAACAGCTCAACGAAGCGCGCGAAATCCTGCTTTCCGGTCATTATGCTGCAGCCGCACCAATTTATGAAAGGTTGACACGCCAGTTT
>DASRBR010000762.1:0-4873 GCA_035653495.1 Verrucomicrobiia bacterium | reverse complement strand
ACAACGCGGAGGCGTTCGGCGGAAGTTACAAGGGAAAGAAAACGGGAACGCTGACCGCGATTGCCGGATGCAGCTTTTGCCAGAATAAAACGTTTACCACCGGCGGCGAAGGCGGAATGGTCACGACCGACGACGAGGAACTGGCGTGGACCGCGCGCAGTTTTCGCGATCACGGTTACGACGTGAAGCAGCGTCTCGGCCTTTTGGAATTGGAGCAGAAACTGCCTTACATCCACAACATGGTGGGTTGGAATTATCGCATGACGGAGATGCAATCGGCGATCGGCCTTTCGGAACTGGCGCGCATGGATGATTGGAACATGCCGCGGCGTCGTCGCAACGCGAAGATTTTGGTGGACGCGCTGAAGACGTCGAAGTTGATCCGTTATTTTCCGGTGAACACGCCGGAACGGCAGAACGGCTGGTATGTGCTGGCGTTCTCGCTGGATGTCGAGAACATGAATTGCGACATCAAACAATTCGTGACCGCGGCGAGCGCGGAAGGCGCGCCGGTCTGGAAGGTGTTCTGGCCGCAATGCCATACCGAACGCGCATTCCAGGAAGGCCGGGCTTTTGGCCGCAGCGGTTTTCCGTTCAAATCGAAGGAATACGCCGACCCGACCAGCGTGGATTATCGGCATGTGGACGTTCCCAACGCGCGCTGGCACGAGGCGCACACGTTCACCTGCTTTGCGTATCCGACTTACAACGAGTCCGACATGGCACAGATTGCCGAGGCGATTTTGAAGGTGATCAAAGCGTATGAGAAGTGAGGTTAAATGGTTATATCGTTACATCGTTAAAAGGTTACATGGTTACAAGTTCATAAACTATCGAGCGTTCGGCGTGATTGGGCACAGCTAATCTATGCGCGATAAAGTGAAATGGGGAATCATCGGGTCGGGCGGAATTGCGAAGCGGCGCACGATTCCCGAAGGATTCGTTCCCTCGAACAATGCCGGGTTGGTTTCCGTTTACGGAACGAACGCGAAGACCAATAAGGAAGTTGCCAATCAATTCGGCGCGAAAGCCGTGGACACTTTGGATGCGCTGTTCGCGTCGGGCATTGACGCGGTTTATGTCGCGAGCCCGGTGCATGCGCATCTGGAGCAGGTGCTCGCCTGCGCGCGCGCCGGCAAACATGTTCTGTGCGAAAAGCCGCTCGGCAGAAATGTCGCCGAAGCGGAAGAGATGGCCGCGGCGTGCCGTCGCGCGGGCGTGCAATTCGGCACGGCGTTCATGATGCGTTTTCACACGCAACATCAGGCTGCGGCGGAAATCATTCGCGCGGGAAAAATGGGCAAGCCGGTTTTTGCGCGCGCGCAACTTTCCTGCTGGTATCCGCCGATGCCCAAAGCGTGGCGTCAGGACCCGGCGCTGGCGGGCGGCGGCGCGTTGATGGATTTGGCGGGTCATTGCATTGATGTGCTCGAGATGTGTTTCGGCCCGGTGAAGGAAGTTTCATGTTTCGCGGGCAATGTCGTGCACAATTACGCGAGCGATGACGGCGCGGTGACGTTGCTGCAGTTCGCCAACGGCGCGTTTGGCACGGTGGACACGTTTTTTTGCATCCAGGACAGCAGCAGCAAGAACGCGCTGGAGCTTTACGGTTCGCAAGGGAGCATCCATGCGACGGGCACGATCGGGCAGGGGAGCCAGGGCGAAATGATTTGCCAGTTGCAATCGGGAGAGACCGGCTACGAGGCACAGCAGGAACGGACCGCTTCGGGCGGCGTGAAGATTTCGCCCGAGCCAAAAAATATTTACCGGGCGGAAATCGAGGCGTTCAGCCAGTCGGTTTTGGATGGGCGGCCTAATCCGCACCAAGCCATCGAGCTTGGCTTGCACAGCCAGAAAGTGCTTGCCGCCTGTTACGAATCTTCGCGGACAAGAAAGGCGATTACCATACCCCAATAGCCGTTTTAGGGCACATCCCCCAGTAGTGACCCACAAGAAGTCGCGTTATAATTCGCCAGCCGTTGCAACGTGAATTGTGAAGGTCGGTTTCGAAGGCATTTTGCGGCGGCAAATCGGAAGTAAACACAAGGAGTGATATGAAAGTCGTAAAGCAGTTGCTGATCCTGGCGGCTTCAGTGGGTCTATTGGCGGGCTGCGCATCGGACCGCGATCATGGCGCTGCCGGTGGCGTTGGCAACGGGAGCGTGACGGTGACCGGGAGCGGTCAAGCTGTTCCCACGCCTCCGCCCGCGGAGCAACGCCCCACAGGCCCGAATGGCTCGATCGGGCCCGGCAATCCGTTTGGTTTGGGTCCAGGCAACACGGATAATTTTTAAGCGGGTAAAAATCTCGAGTTAGGGACATCGCGCTGTCCCGCATGCGGGATCCGCGGACGGCGCAGCGCGCCGTCCTTACCTGCTTCTGCTTGCATGGCGTGGTTGAAAGTGCCAAGTTTTTGCCAGCCACGCGACGCATGATTCATCCATTGCTCTACGAGATCAACACCCGTTGCTGGTTGCGGCGGCTCTCGGACGAGCAGGGCAGGGCGGTCACGCTCGCCGATGTCCCGGAAGAGGAAATTGGTCGCTGGCAAAATCTCGGCTTCACGCACGTTTGGGCGATGGGCGTGTGGACGACCGGGCCGCGCGCCCGCGCCCAGGCGCTGGAAAATCCTGCATTCCAAAAACATCTCGCAGAAATCTTGCCCGGCTGGACCAAGCGCGATGTTCCTGGTTCGCCGTATGCCATCGGCGCTTATGAAATTCCGGCGTTGCTCGGCGGAAGCGAGGGTCTCAAAATATTTCGCCGACAGCTTCATGCCCGCGGGATGAAGCTGCTGCTTGATTTTGTTCCCAATCATCTGGGACTTGATCATCCGTGGGTAAGTGAAAAACCGGAACGGTTCGTGCAAAGCGACAGGGAATTGCCGGGCACATTTTTGCAGCAAACGCGCGAGGGCGTTCGTCGGTTGGCGCATGGCCGCGACCCGAATTTTGCTCCATGGAGCGACACCGTGCAGCTTGATTATCGCCGCACTGAAACGCGCGCCGCAATGATTGAGGTGTTGCAATCGGTCGCTGCGCAATCCGATGGCGTTCAGTGCGACATGGCAATGCTATTGCTCAACGATATCTTCAGAAACACGTGGGCACATTTTCCCGAACCGGAACCGATGCCCGCGCAGGAATTTTGGAAAGATGCCATTGGCGTCGTGCGAAAGAGCCGGCCGGATTTTATTTTTTTGGCCGAGGTCTATTGGGGTTTGGAGGCGCGGCTGCAGGAACTTGGATTCGATTACACCTACGGCAAGACGGTTTATGACCGGCTGGTCGACCGGCATTACGCGGCATTGCACGCAGAATTGCTCGCGGCGCGTCCCGACTGGCTTTCGCGTTGTGTGCACTTTTTGGAAAATCACGACGAACGCCGCGCGGCTTCGGTGTTCTCGCCGGAGGAACATCGCGCGGCGGCGCTTTTGATGCTCGGCTTGCCGGGCGCGCGGATGATTTACGAAGGACAGTTGCGCGGCGCGAAAATCCGAACGTCCGTGCATCTCAGTCGCTGGCCAAATGAGCCGGTGGATGCGCAGATTTCGGCGATGTACAAGCAAATGCTTTTAGCGCTCAAAGGTTCGGCGGTAGGCCATGGTGATTTTCGTTTGCTTGCGACGGAAAGTTCCAGCGAAAATTTGGGCGCAGAAAATTTTGTGGTTGTGCAGTGGCAGAACGCGCCGGACGAATTTGAACTGGTGGTGGTGAACCTCTGTGAACGGGTCGGCGAATGTCGTGCACGGCCAGTGATCAAGGGGCTTGGTTTGGGCAACTGGCAAATGCGCGATCTGCTGGGAAGTGAAATTGGGCATCACCATGGCGGCGATCTGGAGGGGCAGGGGATTCAATTTGCGCTTCCTGCGCATGGAGGACAATTGTTGCATTTCGTGAAAAGCGTTCGTTAAAATCTTCGACCCACAGGATCAAACCTTAGTTCAGCAGTCATGTCCGTCTGAAAGCGGCAGGAGACTGCCGCACTCCAAGACGCTCTCGCGATTGCGAGGCCCGATCGACCATCCGCCAGGTTTTGGAGTGCGGCAGTCCTCTGCCGCTTTGGAATTGATGCGGAGATGCTTGCTTTTTTCAGGATGGACACGTTATAGCAGGTTCCAATGATTTCATCGCAACAGATAAACAGTCTTTTGCGCACAGCGCTTGCGATTTGTTTTATCGCGATGTTTGCGCATGCGGGCGTTGCCAACGAAATCCTGTTTCAGGATGAGTTTCGCGGGCATCTGGGCGAAGGTTGGTCGTGGATACGCGAGCATCCTGGTGCATGGCGCGTGGGCAAATTTCCTGTGCCCGGGCTTGAAGTGCGCATTGAGCCGGGTAACATGTGGGGCCCGGCGAACAACGCGCGCAATCTTCTCGTTCGTCCCGCGCCAGATACATCGCACGGGACGGTGCAGGTTTCCGTCACGTTCGAGACGCATCCAACCAATCAATACGAGCAGGCCGATTTGGTCTGGTATTTTGACGATAGTAATATGGTGAAGATTGGGCGCGAGTTGGTGGATGGCAAGGTAAGCGTCGTCATGGGCCGTGAAGAAAAGGACCGGACGCGCACAATCGCCATCATCCCCATCCAAATGGACAGCGTGCGCCTGCAGCTTTTGGTCAACGGCAATCACGTTCGCGGGCGCTATTTGTCCGCGGATGGCACGGATTGGATCCAAGTGGGAGAATGCGATTTGCCGCCATCCGAAAGGAAACCGCGCCTCAGTTTGCAATTTTATCAAGGACCGGCGGAATCCGAGCATTGGGCGCGGGTCAAAGCCTTTCGGGTGTTCCGGCTCGATCAATAAAGTGCGGTTTTCGCGAAGTCATGGCAAACGGCTGATTTGCCGGCCGCCTTGCAAAACCCA
>DASRBR010000761.1:0-3741 GCA_035653495.1 Verrucomicrobiia bacterium | reverse complement strand
AAAGCTGGACCGGGCAGGCCGCGCCGATTGAAACGATGCGCGAAGCGCTGGTGTTGAACATTTATGGGCACTGACACAATTTTTTCCTCCGCAAACTGGGGAATGCCATTTCATTTTTGGTCTGCGGTCTTTTTTATTTTTGGCTGCATCGTCGGCAGTTTCCTGAACGTCGTCATCCATCGGCTGCCGTTGGAACAAAGCATCGTCTCGCCGCCCTCGCATTGTCCGCACTGCAAATATTCCATCCCCTGGTACCTGAACATCCCGCTTGTAACATGGGTGACGCTCGGCGGAAAATGCGCGAACTGCGGCGCGCCGATTTCCATCCGCTATTTTTTTGTCGAATTGCTGACGGGGGTGGCGTTCTTGTGTTGCTGGCTTTGGTTCGGGCATCAATCGGCGCTGCTCGCCATCGCGTGCTGCATTTTGTTGTCGGGATTCATCGCGGCGTCGTTCATTGATTTCGAGCATTACATCATCCCTGACGAGATCACGCTGGGCGGCATCGTGCTGGGCATGTTGTGCTCGCTCATTGTTCCGGCGTTGCACGGAACGAAGTCGCCGGGACGGTCCCTCGCGCAAAGTTTTCTCGGCGCGATTGTCGGCGCGGCCTTGATTTATTTGATATTGCGCTTGGGCAAGCTTTTCTTTGGACGCCAAAGAGTGGAGCTGCCCGAGGCCTCAAAAGTCATTTTCACTGAAACCTCGCTGGTGCTGCCGGACGGCGAGATCGCCTACGAAGAATTATTTTATCGCGAGTCGGACGTGGTGAAGGTCGAGGCGAGCACGGCGGAATTGTGCGACCGCTGTTATCGTGATGTTTCTGTGCGGCTGATGCCTTCGAAGCTCAGCATTGGCGAGGAAGAGTTGGACCCCGCGACTGTGCCGTATCTCGAAGTGGCGGCGAAACGCTTGTGGCTGCCGCGCGAAGCGATGGGTTTGGGCGACGTGAAATTCATGGCGGCCATCGGGGCGTTTCTCGGCTGGCAGGCGGTGCTGTTTTCGTTGATGGCCAGTTCCATCATCGGGTCGATTGTTGGAGTCGGGATGATTGCGCTCGGCAAAAGGGAGATGTCCGGCCGTTTGCAATATGGGCCCTACATCGCCATCGCCGCGGTGATCTGGATATTCGGCGGCGCTGCGTGGTGGCAGTGGTTTTGGAGACACTGAATGTGCAGATGGTTACAAAGTTACAAGGTTACATGGTTACAACTTCGAGAATGCGTCCGCAATTGCAGACAGCCCACCATGTAACGTTGTAACGATTTAACCCTGTAACGAACTTCACCCACACTGCGCTTTATGCCGCCGGAAATTGTTTTAAAGTCCAGCTATTGCCAAGCCTTGGATGATTTTGCGGGCAATGTCGCGCCGGCGTTCCAGCGAAGCGACTTCACCGCGCTTTTGGTGAAGGTCCTTTTTTTCCAGCGTGAAAAGAAGGTCGCAATCGAAGCGCGTGTTAAATTCCAGCCCGTCCTCCTGGTCCAGCGTGGCCTGCAGCGCGTCCGTCTTAAACGGCTGGCCTGGACGCATGGTAACACCTCTAAGCACCACCAATGCCTGCTTTCGGTCAATCCGCGGCTGAGCGGACACCAGCAACACCGGATGCTGCCCGAAAAGCGGTCCTGTCCATATCTCCCACGCTTTCAATCCGCGTCCTTGGGTTGCGCCTTGATAAACTGCCGGATGGAGGCGAGATCGTCCTCTCTTTCCGCGTACAACTTATTTGCAGCCTTGCGCGGGAGCGCGTCCACGTTTGTGAGTCTTGGGATCTGGATCAGTGCCTCACGGACTTTGGGCAGTCCGGCTCTGATTGATTTGCGCATGATTTCGGCGCTGGAAACCTGGGCTTGTTGCGCGGTCCGCCTTACCTCCTCGATCAATTCAGGAGGCATCGGCAAAGGAATGGTGTTCATGGCCATATAGACACTCTATATTCTTTGCGGCGGAAAACAACTTTTTTCAGCAGACGAGAGCCCACCATAACGTTATACGATTTAACCTTGTAACGAACCTACCCACACTGCGCCTTATGTCTCAACGCATGGTCCACCAGCACGAGCGCGGTCATCGCCTCGACCATCGGCACCGCGCGCGGCAGCACGCAGGGATCATGACGACCGCGCGCCTTCAACGTGGTGTTGTGAAAGCTTTCATCCACGGTCTCCTGTTCGCGCATTACCGTTGCGACCGGTTTGAATGCCACGCGGAAGTAAACCGTTTCGCCATTCGAAATGCCGCCCTGGATGCCGCCGGAACGGTTCGTAATCGTCCGCACCTTGCCGCCTTTCATCCGGAAAATGTCATTGTGCTGCGTGCCGGTCAGCAAAATGCCGCCGAAGCCGGAGCCGATGTCGAACCCCTTGGACGCAGGCAAACTCAACATGGCTTTCGCAAGGTCCGCTTCCAAACGGTCAAAAACCGGTTCGCCCCAACCGGGCGGCACGCCGCGCGCGATGCCTTCCACGATCCCGCCCACGCTATCACCCGCGCTACGCATTTTTTCGATAAGCCGAATCATCTTCTGCGCCATCGCCGGGTCGGGACAACGGACGATGTTCGATTCGATGTCGCGGAACTTCACTTCGTCAGGCGAAACGTTCGCGATGAGTCTCTGGACCTGCCTGACATATGCGAGCACCTCGACGCCGTAACGTTCGCGCAGGATTTTCTTCGCAATCGCCCCGGCTGCGACGCGGCCAATCGTTTCGCGCGCGCTGGTGCGTCCGCCGCCTTCCCAATTGCGAATGCCGAATTTGGCGGAGTAGGTGTAATCGGCGTGCGAAGGACGGAACTTTGTCTCCATTTCAGTGTAGGCTTCGGGCCGCGCATCTTCGTTCTTCACCCAAAGACTGATGGGCGTGCCGAGAGTCTTCCCGCGGAATATGCCGCTCAGGATTTGGACTTTGTCCGCCTCCTTGCGCGGCGTGACGATGGACGACTGGCCTGGACGCCGGCGGTCGAGGTCGGGCTGGATGTCCTTCTCCGAAAGCTCGAGCTTGGGCGGGCAACCGTCCACGACGACACCCACTCCGCCGCCATGGGACTCGCCCCACGTCGTGATGCGGAAAAGTTGACCAAACGAATTCGCCATGGGGTAAACAATGGGGGAAAAATGGGGTCGGGTCAATGTGCGGTTGGGCAGCGTATTACTCAGGAAATGTTCTTGCGACTGGATTTTGTGCCGGGATTGGAAGAACTTATGGCAAGTCTGAGGAGACTCGAATTAAGGAGGAGTGGAAAGCGAACGTGGTATTGACGCACAACAGCTTGGGCCGGTTGACGGATGGCTTTTTTTGGTCCGCCGGGATCGAGGACACGTTCATCGTGGATCCATGGCCGAAAACCGGCCGGATGCTGGACGAATACGAACTCACGGGCCATTACGAAAAATTCCGCGAAGACATCCAATTGATGGCTGACCTCGGAGTGCGTATCGCCCGCTACGGCGTGCCGTGGTATCGCATCAACCCGAAGCTCGGCAAATGGGATTGGAGCTGGGCGGACCGAGGGCTGGAATGCCTGCTGGAAAAAGGCATCGAACCGATTGTGGATTTGGTTCATTACGGCGTGCCGGGATGGATTGAGGGCGCATTCGCGAATCCAGATTTTCCCGAGCGCATGGCCGAATACGCCGCGCGCTTGGCCGAGCGGTATCGCGGAAAAATTTTTGCCTATACGCCGCTGAACGAACCGCGCATCACGGCGTGGTATTGCGGCAAGCTCGGGTGGTGGCCGCCG
>DASRBR010000760.1:0-7802 GCA_035653495.1 Verrucomicrobiia bacterium | reverse complement strand
CCAAGTCCAGCATGGGCATGAGATAACCGAAGCCGCCCTGGACGTATGTTTTTGCATTCGTCCAAAAATAAGCTGCCTCCAGGTCGGCCCCGTTCGTCCCAAAGTCGATATCGTATCGGGCACGGTGATATGCGCCGATGTAGATTCCGGCGGCCCGGGCATTGGTCATATTGTAGGAATAACTCGAGTTGGTGGCGGCCGCGCCTTCGCTGCATTTTGTCCACGCGAATTGGATTCCTGAAGCTTGAACGTTCGACCAAGTGACGGTGCCATCGCCGTCGAAGACATCAATTCCCAGCGGACGTTGTGCGAGTGTCTCAAACGGGATCATCAACACGAGGGCGAAAAGGAGCGGTCCGAAAAATCTTTCCCAAAAAAGTACAGGGATTGGGCCATTGGAAACGTTAGAGCGCACCGGTTTTGCCTAGCAAAGCGCGACGCGAAATTCAAGCGAGGAATCAAATGGGATGAACGTTCAATATGGCTGCGACACCCTGAAATAAATTTGCTGATACTTGTAGATGTTTGGGACGACGTAAGTATTCGTGCCATTCGGATTGGCGAGCAGGCCCAGATTGATCCAGGTCGATACGTTCGTGGACAACATGTTGGTCGTGACGTAAAGCGTGTAGTTTTTTCCGGTCATGCCTTCGAGGTTCAGGTTGAAATGGCCGTTTGTGGTGGCCACGCCGCCGGTGATGTAAGGCGCGCGGACAAGACTGGCGCTGCCGGCGTTGTAAATCGAATCAATCTCATTGCTTGCCAGCGCGCGCCCGAAAATCATCACGTCATCGAGATTGCCGAGCATGTAATTATCGTTTGCGGCCGAACTGGCGTTATAGCCCGCGCCGATGTATGCGCGTGGAAGCGGCATGTTGTTGGTGTTGATTGAACCTTCGTTCACGCCGTTCGCATAAAGCGTCACATTGCTCGTGGTGCCGACAAATGCCAGATGCACCCATGTGCCGGTTGGCGCGGCGTAACTGAAAACGGAATCGGTGTAGTTATTTTGGGAAATGCCGACATTATGCGTGCCGCTGCCTTTTTGCTCCAGGCGAAGCGCGAAGCTGCCGTCTTCAAGCAGGCTCGCCGCCGGCTGCGATGTGTGCGAATAGTTCACCCACATGGAGGCGGTCCATGGCGGCGAGATGCTTGCCGCGCCGGTGCTGACGTATCCGCTCGATCCATCGAAGTGGAACGCTTCGCCGCTGTGACCCGGTGAATAATAAAACCCGCCGAACGGCGTGCCATTGGCGGTCCCGTAAATGTCATTGGCATTTCCATCGGCGGGCCACCAATCCACCATGTTTGTCGGCGCGACGATTGCGCCGGGCGCATTAGTCAACGGACCGAGCACCGACAGAAAAACCGTTGGACTGATTGTGCCCGCGTGGGCGTTGCTGACGACCACATTATAAGCGCCGGCATTGGAGAGTTGGGCGTTGTTGATGGCGTAACTGGTCGCCGTGGCGCTCGGGATATTCGTATGATTGAGCGTCCATTGATAGGTGAGCGCGTTGGATGCGGTGACGGAGAAGATCGCGTTCGAACCTTGCCAAATGGTGACGTTGGTGCTCAAAGAAGTGATCGTCGGCGCATTGGGAAAAACGAACATGCTGGAATTGAAACTGGCGAGCGTGCCGTTGAACACGTCGACGTCGCAAGTGCCCTCGATGCCGGGAATCGGTCCTCCGCCATATTGCCAGATTGCCCAGGTTGACCACGGCCCGAGTGTGGCGGGAGCGCCGGTTTGCGCGCTTTGGCCATTGAGACTGGCGGCCATCCAGAGCGGCCAATTGGTGACGGTGTTGTTCAGATAGGAACTCGCCCAAGATTGATAGGTGTACACCACTGGTTTGAGGACGACTCCGTTGGACAAGCCGTAATTCACGATGTCCTGGCACCATTCGTTGACCCATTGTGAGACGGCCGTCTGCGTGCCGGGATTGGCCACTTCGGCGTCGAGCATCGGCTGGAGCGATTTTCCATCTGCAATGATGTATTGACCTGCGGTGCTCCAAAAATAGGCCGCCTCGGAATCGGCTCCCGACGTCCCGGGATGTGTGTCTGGATGGGCGAAATGGTATGCGCCGATTGGCACGCCTGCGGATTTTGCGTGGGTCACATTGTATGCGAAATCTGCGTCAATGTAAGTAAGGCCTTCAGTCGCCTTGGCCCAGGCGAAGGCATTCGTCCCGGAGTTTTTCACCAAGGTCCAATTGATGTTGGTGGGCGGGTTGTCAGCGGAGCCTTGATAGCTGGAAACGTCAATGCCAAAGGGCCTTTGCGCCAGCGCGAAGTCGGTTGCGCCGGATAATGCCAGCGCAAGCACAATGCTCAACCGCCATGGATGGATGATGTTTCGTAGTTTCCAAAAGAAGCCCTTAAGTGAACGTCCGGGAGAAGGCATAGGTTTTTAGGTTATGAGAATCAGAAAGCACACGATATGAGTAGCAGAATCAGCGTTAGGATTCAACAACGATGTCTGGTGAATGTGGGAAAGGGCGCATCCAGGTTTTAGGCGGCGGTTCGAAGTCGCGAAGCGACATTGGAGTGTAGCAAGACACGAAGTGTCTGGTTTTGATGCCAAAAAATTCGTCCTGAAGGGACGATGGAAGGATTTGCGCCCATAGGTATTGAAATGGTTTCCCGCGTCCTTTCAGGACGCATTCGCGTTAGACGCTTACCAGCCACCTTGTGGCTGGCTAATTTCCAGTGTCCCTTTCGGGACGACTGAAAACTTACGTTTTCAGCTGCGTTCTTTTCGGCCCAACGCTGAAAACAGACGTTTTCAACTTCAGATCAGTGGCCGGTCACGTTGAAGAAGCCGGTTGTGGACGTGATGGGATTCGTTGCAGACGTAATGGTGTTTGTCGCGACAATGGGAGCGCCGACGTTCGTCCATGTGATCGGCGTCAGCACATTCGTGGTGCCGAGGACTTGATAGGTTGCGCCCGGCGCGGATTGCCAGGTGATGACGAAATTGCTTCCGGTGCTGTCCAAGGTTGCCGAAGTGATGGAGAAGGGCGGGGCGGTGATGATCACCGAGCCGGTCGCGCCGGTAAGCGTGTAATTGCCCGCGGCCGCGCCGCCGAGCGCCAGCGTTCCAAACGACGTGATGGGCTGTGTCCCTGCATTCGGGCTGGCCAACGTGCCGCTGCCCGATGCCGCCGTGACAACATCGCTGCCAATTTTGTTCGAGACGGAGAGGATTGAAGCTGGCGCGTTCGCGGTGCCGTCATACGGACGCGTGCCGATCAAATTCGCAGGCAACGGATTCACGGTCAGCGTTTTGCTGCCGTCGGTCGCGGGACTGAGCGCGGCGTCGCCGCCATAGGAATAAGTGATGGTATAGGCATTGCTGCTCACCGGAATGCCAGCGGCATTATAGCTGATGGAAAAATCACCAGTCGAATCATTGACGGTGGTGGTTTGCAGATTCGTATTAATGGCAACCGAGACAGTTTCGCCTGCCGCAGGATAGGTTGGCCCGGCGCCGCTGACTGTGCCGCTTAAAGTCACGCTGCCCGCGCCATAAACGATGTTGGTGCTGGCCGTCAAATTGGAGAAGGCTGCGGTTGTTCGCACGAGCAAATTCACATTGCCGCCGCTGACCGCGATGGTGCCCGTTGTTCCCGCGCCGATGGCAGTGCCTGAAACTGTGAAAACTCCGGAGGCCGCAACGCTTCCGCTGGCCTGCTGGATAATGGTGTAAGTTCCAACCGGTAAAACCGGGCCATTGACGTTAATCGCATTTCCGTTCAGGACCAACTGCCCTTGCGCAATGGTCAGCGCCGGATGTGAGCCGTCGTAGTCCAACGCGATGGATTGCGCGGGGCTGACTGTGCCGCCCGGTGCGCCGAAGATTGTGGCGGGTGTTGCCGTGCCGCGAGCAGTCAAAAGCGTGCTCCCGCCGAACACATAGGACGAGATGGCTGAGACGTCAAAAGTCCCACCAGCAGCAATGCTCACGGCGAGCGTGTTATTGATGGAGCTGTTGGAGCCCAACGCCAATGTCCCAGCGCTGACGGTGGTGACACCAGTGTAAGTATTGCTGCCGTTCAGGGTCAACGTGCCGCTGCCATTCAACGTCAAACCACCGCCAGAACCAGCAATCAAGCCGCTGAAGGTGGTGTTGTTGCTCTGAAGAATAGTCAATTGCCCGGTGAGATCAATCGTGGGCGTGTTCGTTCCCGTGCCGTTGATGCCCGGGCTGCTGGAGAGCGAGCCAATGGTCTGGCTCTTGCCGTTCATGTTGAAAGTTCCGCCGACTGAATTGGCTGCCGCAATGGTCAATGGCGTCCCGGACGGCAACGCGCCATTTATGCCCAATTCCAAAGTGCCTGCGGCAATGGTCGTCGGCCCGGAATAAATGTTCGAGCCCTCAAGAAATAGCGTGCCGTACCCAACGGTGGTGCTGGTGCCGCATTCGAGGCCGCCACTGCCCGAGATGATGCCGTTATATGAAAGCGTGCCGCCTTGTGCGACCTGGATTTGACCGCCGCCGCTCAAAGTGATGCCGCGGTTGGCGTTGAGCGAAAAACTTCCGCTGGTGCGCAATCCGTAATTGTTGGTCGTGGTGCCGCTGCTGATGGTGATGGAATTTGCAGTGAAGGAACCCGGCGCGGCACCAAGATTCGCATCCGAACTGATGACCAGTAAACCGCCGCTGATGGTGGTTTTGCCGGAGAAAGTATTAGCGCCGGAAAGGGTAAGCTGTCCGGGACCGGCCTCCGTCAACGAGCCGGTGCCGGAAATCACGCCGCTCAACGTCTGCGACGAACTGCTGTTATAGATGAACGTGCCGTTGTTGGTGAGCAGTCTTGAATACGAGCCGCTGCCGAGGTTGCCCGCGCCGGTGATCTTCAACGTGCCTGCGGTGATGGTCGTTGCGCCGGTGTAACTATTGACGCCGCTCAAGGCCAGAATGCCGGGATTATATTTGGAGAAATTGCCTGAACCGCTGATTGGTCCGGCGATGGTGATGAGACTGTTTGCCGAGCCGCCGGAGCCCATGTTCAAGTAAGCGCCGAGCGACCATGGTCCGCTAAAGGTCAAACCGGCCGTGTTGCCGACAAAGTTGTTCGTGGTCGCAGAAGCGACGGTGACGGAATTTGTAACGGTGACCGCTGCCGCTCCTTCCAACGCCAGCGCGCCGCCTGTGCCTACGCTTTGCAAAGTAATTGTTCCCAAGCCGAATGCCGACCCGTTGTTGAAATTCAACGTGCCGTAGAACGGGATGCCGGTGTAACCCAGCGCTGTGCCCCCGGAATAGGAATTCGTGCCGTTGAGATAAAGCTGCCCATTGCCTTCGGGCACAAGCTGGCCGTCGCCGGCAATTGTATTATTGATGGTCAGGATGCCTTGAGAACCGTCGCTGGCGTTGATGGCATCAAATGCCTGCGGACCGGTGGCCAGGTTGATGATGCCAGAACCGGTGAGTGTCACGTTGCAGGAATTGGGCGCGAGCGCGCCGTCAAAGAATCCGGCGACAACGTGGCTGGCATTCAGCGTCACCGTGTACGCTGGCGTGCCGTTGCCGGTATGGACGCCGAAGCAGGCGGCTTTGCCTTCAACCCAGTTGGCTGGCGTCGCCAAACCGGTCGAGCCGTAGCTCCAGTCCGCATTTTCCCAAGTGCCGGTCATCGAACCTGTATAAGGATTGCTGCCGGTTGTGCCTTGAGGGTCCCAATAATAGATGCTTGAGTTCGTGCTGACGATTGCCAGCATGGAATTTTGCAGGGAGGACAATGTGCCATTGAAGACGTCGCCATCGCCTTCGCCCGAAATCGGGTCCGCATCGGTGTACTGCCAAAAATTCCAGTTGCCTCCGCCCCAGGGATTATCGCTGGCACAAGTGCTCCATGGCGTGCCAGTTTGCGCCGCTTCGCCGTTGTAATCGGCCACGTCAGAGACCCATTGCGCTATGCTGGTATCCATGTAGGCGAAGCTGCAGGCGCTGCTATAAACCGTTGGCCGAATGGAAACGCCAACCTTGGCGGCATCGCTGACGATATCGGTGCACCAATCGTTGACCCATTGCGAAAGCGTGCTCGCGCCAATGATGCTGGTCGTCAGCGATTTGCCTTCCACGTCCAACATCGGCATGAGCGTTTTTCCATCCGCCAAAATGTACGAACCCGCAACGCTCCAAAAATAGCTGTCTTCGGCGCTGGGAACATTTTGTTCCGCATGGCAGTAATGATAAGCGCCCATGTAAACTCCGGCGGACTTTCCACCGTTTTCGTTGATGGTGAAGCTGGCCTGGCTGACATATTGGCCCGGCGCGCCCTCGGTGGCCTTGGTCCAGGCGAACGTGACGCCGTCGTTCTTCACCGTTGTCCAGTTGATGCCAGTGCCCTGGTAATCGGACACGTCAATGCCAACAGGCCGTTGCGCGAGCGCGCGATTGGGATGAATGGCCATCAACACCAGCAGGGCCAACGGCGCGGCGAGCCAGCCAGAACGCGCTACACGCCAGTGCAATGGAATTTGGTAATTTGAGAAATGGTCACGCAGATTTGAGCGTTCTAAGCTCCGCGAGGGTTTTCGGGAACGAGGCATAGGGATTTTGGGTTTTTCTGATTTAGCAAAGTGTCTCCTCTAATAGCAATTTTTGGGGATGATGGCAAGCAAAGAGAGACGTGAATTACAAAGAGAATCCGACCGGCGGCGGCGCTGATGCGCGGCAGGTTGAGATTTATTTGTAGAGTTTCCTGATTTGAGCCCGCGCGGCCAAGAAAAGCTTGCGATGTTTCCTCATTCGTGCCCGGGCTGTCAAAAGCTGGACCACACCTGTCAGGAGCACTAAAAAGCACAGGATAGCAATGAGCCCCAAGGCCACACGAACGAAAATTTCGGACGTGGAATTTCCACCGCCCGAGCTAAAACAGGCGTAAGCGAAAAGGCATGTTCCAACGGCCATCCACATTATGGACAGCCAAATTATCGACGTTAACGAAATCTTGTCCTCTCGTTGAATCTGTTGTCGTGTTTTAATGGAATATCGCCAGCGCCTTGCAAGGCTTAAGAAAAGAAGCCACATCAAAAGAAAAAAAACGAGAATACAATACGAAACAGATCTGGAAAAATACTGGCGCAAAATCCTCGGGCTAAATGCAGCCAAAATGATGATGCCCAACGCCACAATGAATACTCGAGCCAACATCGGCAATCTGGACCAGCGAATAGTCATTTCATTTCTTGATTCGATTCGGATGTTTACTTTCCTTCCAAACCCTTTAAATAAGCCAAAATCAATTCCGGCAAATCATCGCTGTAACCGCCTTCCAGGACGCTGAACGTCCCCGCGCCAAGTTCGCGGATGCTTTGGCCAAGCCAATGATAATCCTCGGCTTCGAGTGTTTCCTGCGCGAGCGGGTCTCGCGCATAGGCGTCGAATCCCGCCGAGACGGCGACCACATCCGGCTGGAATTTTTTGACGCCATCCAGCGCGCGCGAAAGGATGTCGCGATATTTTACTCGCGGAGTCATCGGCGCGACCGGAAAGTTGAAGCAATTCTTGCCGACGTTTTCCCTGCCGGTGCCCGGATAGCAAGGAAATTGGTGGATGGAAAAAAACTCCGTGCGCGGCTGGTTCAACAGAATGGCTTCGGTGCCGTTGCCGTGGTGCACGTCAAAGTCGAAGACGGCCACCTTGAGTCCGCTCGCGGCAGCTTCCAAAGCGGCGATGGCGATCGAATTGAGATAACAAAAGCCCATGCTCACTTCGCGCGTGGCGTGATGTCCCGGTGGACGCATCAGACTAAATGCGGTTTGATTCGAACGCGCCGAAGCCAGGG
>DASRBR010000759.1:0-2564 GCA_035653495.1 Verrucomicrobiia bacterium | reverse complement strand
GAGCGGCTTCAAAAAAACTTCGGTGGCGTGCACGCCGGATTTTTCGTCAGGCCGGTGCGATCCGGAAATGAATTGCGCGCGTGTGCAGCGACCGATGTTCGTTTTGAAAATTTCGTCCGGATCGTAAAGGTAGGAAATGATCAACGCGAACCCGGCGAAATAAGCGGCGAGTTCGCCCGCGAGTTCGCCGTTGCGCGCGAAAAAACCAGCAAGCGAACGCGCCTCGATGGATTGCACGCGGCCAACCAGTCCACCCGCAAGCGCAAGTTGCGCGATGTGCGGATAGCCGAGCACTTCGAGCTGCGCATCGGGAAATTGCTGGCGCAACGCCGCCAGCACCGGCAGCGTCAGGATGAAATCGCCGATGGCGCCGCCGCGAATGACGAGGATTTTGGCTTGGGACTGAGTCACAATAGATTTAAACAATGTAATCCAGCAATTTTTCGATTCCAGGCGTAATGCCAATCTCCCGCTTTGATGCAACTTGCTCAATAGCCTGTTTGGACGTAAGCCCGTGGGTCATCATCAAAAATCCAGCCACCAAGATGATCGAACGACTTCTGCCTGCATGACATTGAACCATAACAGGAGGAGATTCGAGCACGAGTTTGTGCAACACACGAAGCGTTGAGAGGAAGGCCTCGGGATGGTTTTCGGCACCGTCGTGTAACTTTCGGATTTCGATTCGACGAACGCCCAATTTCTTTGGCTCGATTCCAGCAAGTCCTCCGTCAAGGCTAAGAATAGAAGCTATTTTTTGGGTGGACAATAGCTCCTCATTCCGTGCGTCGAGATAATTTCCAATTGCGATATTGTCAGTGATCCAGTCCACAACATCTTTACCTTGATTCTGATTCGAACCCCAAAAAATGGTCAGGCTGTCGAGGGCGAAAATTTTTCTCCACGTCATCCAGAGAAAGAGTCTCGCCGCGGCGAACCTGTTCACGACCTTCCTTGACCGCCTCAATGAATTCAATTTCCTTGCGGATATCATCGAGCGTGACGTCATCAGGCAGCCGTTGCAAAGCTTCAATGATCAGTGTTTTGTCGCTCATTATGTGAAGCTATTGTCGGACTGGAACGAGCGTCAAATGCTTTTTAAGCCGACCGGTAAACTGTAAACCCCAACACCGCCACAAACAACCCGAACGCCAGCCGAATGATGCTTCCGATGCGCACGCGTTTTTCATTCGCCGTCGCCCAGTTCAGCAAATCGCGCAGATGCCATGGATAAAGTGTGAACCAAATGCCCGCGACCACCAGGACATACGCCCAGGTGACAATCACCAGCCGCCACTCGGATTCCGCCCAGCGGGCCGTGTCGACCATCAACTTGGCCAGCAGCAACATCACCACCGCCAATCCGCGCACCGCCAAAAAATCCTGCACATAAATGCACGACGCGACGCCGACCGCGGCAAAACCGCCGAGCAACAGCGGTTTGTAGGCGACAAAATCCGAGAGCGATTCTTCGTTCAAATAGTACACGAACCATGCCGTTCCTAAGAGCATCAAAAGAATGCCCGCCGGCAGCGAACGGGGAAATTTGCGCACACGCGCGGCAAAAACCGCCGGCTTCGTGAGCCCGTAAATCTGCGGCAGGGCCACGCCCAATCCCAAAACAATCGCCAGCGTCGAAAGTTGAATCTGCATAATGCGCCCACAAGCTAAACGAAAATTCAAAATCGAAAAGCCATTTTCTTTGACCATTCCTTGATCGCAACTATCATTTGTCCATGGCTTGTCGAATGTTCGGTTATTGCGGGACGCTGGAATCAGACGTGCGCGAATTGTATGCCGGCCTCAAGCGCGCCTGTGCGAGCGACCCCACGTTGCAATCCGTCGCGCCGAATTGTTCGCAACATTGCCACGGCTGGGGCTATGTCATCCACGCGCACAACGGGCTTTTCCATTATCGCACCGCGCGCTCAATCTATGATGATAATGTCGCGCTGCCGAAAATGGAGGGAAAAATCCGCGCGATATTTCATGGACGCTATGCGAGCAACCTGGAATTGATGGGCCACATTTTTTCGCATCCATTCATGGCGTTCGACGACAAGCAAACGATTTTTTTTGCTCACAACGGGGGCGTTGATCCAAAGGAAAAGGATTTTCCTGAGCGCAAGGTTGACAGCGAATGGGCGCTCGAACAAATCATTGCGGCGGGTGATGTCGCATCCGCACTTCCCAAACTGAAGGAGCACACGCGGTCTGCGTTGAATTTGCTCATCCTGACGATTGGCCGTGAAAAAGGAACGCCGGCGTTGCTGCAATACTTCCATTTTTTCAAACCGAAGGAGCCGGACAAAATTGCATATTACAAAATGTTCGAAGGCGCAATGCCCGGTGGCCGCGCATTGGTTTCATCCACGATGACTTTGCCCGAAGCGAAAATGAGCAATTTGAAAAATGTTCAGCCAGCGAAGTTCGATGAACTACTGAGTTTGGAATAGGGTGACCAAAAAATATCTTGTAGGAGCCGACCTAAATTAGTCTTCCAAAATCGCCGGATCGCCATAGAGCGTGAACGAACCTGCACGCGTGATCTTCACGTCCATCAC
>DASRBR010000758.1:0-5174 GCA_035653495.1 Verrucomicrobiia bacterium | reverse complement strand
AGAAGGTCGCGACGGGGTTTCATCGCAATTCGATGGTGAACGAGGAGGGCGGGGTTGACCCGGAGGAATTTCGCATCGCTGCAATCATCAATCGCGTGGAGACGACTAGCAAGGCCTGGCTGGGCTTGACGATGAATTGCGCGCAATGCCATTCGCACAAGTACGACCCGATTTCGCAGCGGGAGTATTACCAGTTCTTTGCGTTCCTGAACAACGATGACGAACCGATGATCGAGGTGCCATCGAAGGAGCAGCAGGCCAGGCGCGCGGAGATTCTGGCCGGCGTGAAAAAGATCGAGGACGATTTGCGCGCAAACGACCCGGACCTGAAAAACCGGCAAGCGGCGTGGGAAAAGGAGCGCAGCCATGAATCGATCAAGTGGGAGGTGCTTGACCCTAGTTTTTATTACGGTTCGGTGGGCGCGAAGTTCGACAAGCTGGCGGACCATTCGCTTTTGGCGGGCGGTTCTAAGCCGCCGGTCTCGAGTTACACGGTGCAGGTGAAAACCAAATTAACGAACATCACCGCGTTCCGGCTCGAAGTGTTGACGGACCCTAACCTGCCCCATAACGGTCCGGGCCGCGCGGAAAACGGAAATTTCGTGCTGACGCAATTCAGCGTGCAGGCGGTTTCGCCAGACGGCCACACAAATGATGTCAAACTTCAAAACGCGACGGCGGATTTTTCACAGCCGGATTTTTCCATTACGAACACGATTGACGGCAAGGACGATAAGAAGCGTGGTTGGGCCATCGACGCTCCCGGCGGCCTGTTGAATCAAGATCGCAAGGCGGTTTTTGAGACGAAGGACAGAATCGGTTACGAGGAGGGCACGACGCTTATCTTCACGCTCGCGCAGCTTTATGGCCACGACCATACCATCGGGCGATTTCGGCTTTCCGCGACGACGCGTGAGGAGCATCCCATCAAAGCCGACCCGTTGACGCGCGAGTTGCGGGAAATCGTGGATTTGCCAGTGGAAAAGCGCACGCCAGAACAGGCGCAGACCTTATTTTCTTTTTATCGCACGCTCGACCCGAAATGCGCCGAGGCGAACAAAAAAATCGAAGCCTTGCAAAAGGAATGGCCGGCGGCAGACACGACGTTGATTCTGGCCGCGCGCGCGGAACCGCGTGTGACGCACGTTTTCCAGCGAGGCGATTTCCGGCACCCGCTCCAGGCGGTTCGCCTGGTGTGCCCGCGTTTTTGCCGCCGTTGCCTAAAGGCGCGCCGTTGAACCGGCTCACGCTCGCGAAGTGGCTGGTTGACGAAAAAAATCCGCTCACCGCGCGCGTGGTCATCAACCGATTCTGGCAGGCGTATTTCGGGCGCGGCATCGTGACGACGGCGGAAGATTTCGGCACGCAGGGCGAGAAGCCGTCGCACCCACAACTGCTGGACTGGCTGGCGACGGAGTTCATGTGGCGGCATTGGGACGTGAAGGCGATGCAGCGGTTGATCGTCGAATCTTCGACTTATCGGCAGTCGTCGAAAATCACGCCGCAGATGTACACGGAAGATCAATATGACCGCATGCTTGAACGTGGGCCGCGTTTCCGCGTGGAAGCGGAGGGGATTCGGGACATCGCGTTGTGCGCGAGCGGATTGTTGAGTCAAAAGATTGGCGGCCCCAGCATTTATCCGCCGATTCCCGATGGCGTGTTGAATCTGGGTTACGGCGCGCCGATGAAATGGCCGACGAGCACCGGCCCTGACCGTTACCGGCGCGGGCTGTATGTTTTTTGGAAACGGACGGTGCCGTATCCGAGCCTTTTGATTTTTGACGCGCCGAACGCGGACGTGACGTGCCCGCGTCGCGTGATGTCGGACACGCCACTGCAGGCGTTGACGACGCTGAACGACGAGGTGTTCACCGAGTGCGCGCAGGCGATGGCGTTGCGCGTCTGGAAAGAGGGCGGACGCGATGACCGCGACCGGGCGATTTACGCGTTTCGCCTTTGCACTGGCCGCAAGCCGGATGCAATCGAGTTGGACAAAATTCTCGCGTTGGTGAAGCAGCAGGAAAATTATTTCGACGACCGCACGACTGCGGCAATCACGGTCGCTTCGACCGACCCGAAAAATCCAACGCCCGACGTGAACCTGCACCAGGTCGCCGCGTGGACTGTGGCGTCGCGGGTGTTGCTGAATTTGGATGAAACGGTTACCAAAGAATAAGTACCCAATGACGAAATACCCAAATACCCAAAGAAATCCGAAATCCAAAGTCCCAACTGGAGGCCGTTGGGTTTTGGAGGTTGGGATTTCTTTGGGTACTTGGGTCTTTGGGTGTTTGGGTATTTCGCCAACTCATCTAGATAAAGGCTTAAAATGAACTATCACACCGAGATAGACAACGAAGCCCGGAAGCTCTTGACCCGCCGTCATTTTTTTCGGGATTGCGGCGTTGGGTTGGGCGCCATTGCGCTGGCGACTTTGTTGAACGAAGGCAAGGCTTTTGGCGCGAGCATCGCACCGTCGTTGCGGGCGGGCGATCCGCTGGCGCCACGCGCACCGCATTTTCCAGCGCGGGCCAAACGGGTGATCTATCTCTTCATGGCGGGCGCGCCGAGCCAGTTGGACATGTTCGATTACAAGCCGACGCTCAAAAAATACGACGGCCATCCTGTGCCTGCGGAAGTCGTCAAGGACCAGCGTTACGCCTTCATCCGGCGCGACGCCGCGTTGTTCGCGACGACGAACAAGTTCCAAAAATACGGAGAGTGCGGCGCGGAGTTGGCGGAAGTTTTGCCGCACCTCGCCGAAGTCGTGGACGACATTGCCATCGTGAAGTCCATGACGACTGACGCGTTCAACCACGCGCCCGCGCAGATTTTCATGAACACCGGCGCGACGCAATTCGGCCGTCCAAGCATGGGCTCGTGGGTGACGTATGGATTGGGCAGCGAATCGCAATCGTTGCCGGGCTTTGTGGTGTTGAGTTCGGCTGGCGGCACGAGCGGCGGCGCATCGAACTGGGGCTGCGGATTTTTGCCGACGGTTTTTCAAGGTGTGCCATTCCGGCGCACGGGCGATCCGATTTTGAGCCTGTCGAATCCTGCCGGCATCACGCGGCAGATGCAACGGCAGTCGCTTGATCTTCTCAAAAGCCTGAACGAGCATCATCTGGACGAGGTCGGCGACCCGGAAATCGCCACGCGCATCAACGCGTTCGAGATGGCTTACCGGATGCAAAGCAGCGCGCCGGAATTGATGGACATTGCCAAGGAATCGCAGGCCACACTCGACATGTACGGCGCTGAGGTTGGCAAGAGTTCGTTCGCGAATAATTGCCTGCTCGCGCGGCGGTTGGTCGAGCGCGGCGTGCGTTTCGTGCAGCTTTATCACGAGGCGTGGGACCATCACAGCGAAGTCATCCAGGGCGTGAAGGACCAATGCGGCCTGACCGACAAACCCGCCGCGGCGCTGGTGAAAGACCTCAAGCAGCGCGGCTTGCTCGAAGACACGCTGGTCATCTGGGGCGGTGAATTTGGCCGCACGCCGATGGTTGAGACGAACGCATCCGCAGGGCGCAAAATGGGCCGCGACCATCATCCGCAGGCGTTCACGATGTGGATGGCAGGCGGCGGCATCAAGCCGGGCCTCACGTTGGGCGAGACGGACGAATTCGGTTTTCATATCGCCAAAGACCGTGTGCACGTGCACGACATGCATGCGACGTTGCTCCACCTTTTGGGCTTCGACCACACCAAGCTCACGTATCATTTCCAGGGACGCGATTTTCGGCTGACGGACGTGGAAGGGGAATTGGTGCCGAAGCTGTTTGCGTAAGAAGTACCCAAATACCCAAAGACCCAACCACCCAAGGAAATCCCAAGCCCTAATGCCCAAGCGCATAAGGCCACCGTCAGTTTATTTGGGTATTTGGGTATTTCGTCATTGGGTACTTCCTCACGGTTATTTCGTCATTGGGTATTTAAAACCCTCCCTTGCCCAACCGCGCGCGAGGCGGTACTTTTTATTCGCAACGAATCGTTCAGGGCAAAAGAGCAAGCAGTATGACCATCGAAGACTTGGGCAAGTGCAACACCGCGAACCCCAACCTGCTCGCCTGGGTCCAAAGCCAGGCCGAGCTTTGCCAGCCTGACAGCGTCTTTTGGTGCGACGGCTCGGAACGCGAAAAGGAATTTCTCACCGCCGAAGCAGTTGCGCGCCGCATTTTGATCAAGCTCGACCAGAAAAAACTTCCCGGCTGCTATTATCATCGCTCCAATCCCAACGACGTGGCGCGGGTCGAGCAATGCACCTACATCTGTACTGAAACACGCGAAGAAGCCGGGCCGACGAACAACTGGGTTGCGCCGGGTGAGATGTATCAAAAACTGAGCGGGCTTTGCTGCGGCGCGATGAAGGGCCGCACGATGTATGTCGTGCCTTATCTGATGGGACCCGCAGGTTCGGCGTTGACGAAGGTCGGCATCGAACTCACCGACTCCATTTACGTGGCCCTCAGCATGCGCATCATGACGCGCATGGGAAACGTCGCGCTGGAACATCTCGGCAACAGCGACGATTTCAATCGCGGTCTGCATTGCATGCTCGATGTGAATCCGGAGCGCCGTTACATCTGCCATTTTCCGCAGGACAACCGAATCATCTCCGTTGGTTCCAATTACGGCGGCAACGTGTTGCTCGGCAAAAAATGTTTGGCGTTGCGCATCGGCTCCTATCTCGCGCGCAAGCAAGGCTGGATGGCCGAGCACATGCTCGTGCTTGGCGTGCAATCGCCGCAGGGCAAAAAGACATTCGTCGCGGCCGCGTTCCCAAGCGCGTGCGGCAAAACCAATTTTGCCATGCTCGTTCCGCCCGCGCATTTCAAGGGCTGGAAAGTTTGGACCGTTGGCGACGACATCGCCTGGATGAAACCCGGCGCCGACGGAAAACTTTACGCCGTCAATCCTGAAGCGGGTTATTTCGGCGTCGTGCCGGGAACAAATTACAAGTCGAACCCGAACGCGATGGAATCCATGCGGCGCGACACGATTTACACGAACGTTGCGCTCACGCCGGATTTGGATGTGTGGTGGGAAGGCAAGGACGGTCCGCCGCCCAAGGAATGTTTCGACTGGCGCGGGAACAAATGGACGCCCGCTTCGAAAGAAAAAGCGGCGCATCCCAACAGCCGTTTTACCGCGCCGATGATCAATAACCC
>DASRBR010000757.1:0-3871 GCA_035653495.1 Verrucomicrobiia bacterium | reverse complement strand
AACGCGCAAATGGCCTTATCCGCACCTTGTTTTCACTCATTGCAGTAACTGACAACTCCAAGTAATTCCCCAAAATCTGCTTGAGGTTTTTGCAATTTGCGGTAGCTTCTCGCCATCTCAACGGACGCGCTTTGGCGCATTCATTCCATTCATGGGCCGGTTACTAATTCTGCGTTGGCGCCAGTGGTTTTTATGGATACGGAGAGGTTTTATATTTTTCAAACTCCCGGACCAGGCGAGAACCCCTTTCATTGTTGCGCGCGCCGGCTTGTGTTCCGCAATCATTTTGCTTTTTGCAATCGTTGCGCCGTTGCGCGCTGAACCGCCTTTGCCCGCTACCGTCACTCCCACCAACACGCCGCCCGATGTCACCAATGCGGCTTTGCCATTCGCGGCGGAAGGCGCGACAGCTTATAAAAAAATGAGCTTGGAAGAGTTGATGAACCTGGATGTCACCTCCGTTTCGCGAACGCCGCAACCTTTCGGACAAGCGCCTGCGGCCATCGTTGTGATCACCTCCGATGAAATCCGCCGCTCAGGCGCAACATCCATCCCCGAAGCGTTGCGGCTGGCGGACAACCTGGATATCGCGCAAAGAAATTCACACGATTGGGCCATCAGCGCGCGCGGCTTCAATTCCCAATTCGCCGACAAACTCCTGGTAATGATTGACGGGCGAACCGTCTATTCACCCTTGTTTTCCGGTGTATTTTGGAATGTGCAGGATTATCTCCTTCAGGACATCGATCGCATCGAAGTCATCAGCGGGCCGGGCGGGACGCTTTGGGGCGCGAATGCCGTGAACGGCGTCATCAACATCATCACCAAAAGCGCGAAGGACACTCAGGGCTTGTATCTCGAAGGCGGCGGCGGGACTCAATTGCGGGATCTTGGCGGTGTGCGCTACGGGGCGACACTTTCGTCCAATGTTTTTCTGCGCGTCTATGGCAAATGGTTCCAGCGCGGAAACGAAGTCTATCCTGACGGCAGTCCCGCCAATGATTCGTGGCAGATGGGGCAGGGTGGTTTTCGACTGGATGCGGACGCAACTCCCAACGACGTCGTCACTTTTCAAGGCGATATTTATGGTTCTGACTTGCAGGTGCCCGCCGGCGGCCTTGGAGATCAAAGCGGCGGCAATCTTTTGAGTCGCTGGTCGCACGTCGTCTCGGATAATGCCGACCTGAGCTTGCAGCTCTATTATGATCGAACGCATCTGCTCTCGCCGCAAACGTTCGTGAGCGCCACCGGACCGTTGCCGACGGAATTTGTCAGGGACGATTTGCGGACTTATGACTTGGATTTTCAATACCGTGTGCATCTTGGCGAGCGCAACCAGGTCACGTGGGGCGCCGGCTACCGTTTCACGCATGATGAAGTTGGTGAATCGGAGATACTGCAGTTCGTGCCCGCAACTCTTGACCGGCATTTGTACAATGCCTTTGTGCAGGACCAGATCATGCTGATGGAAAAATTATATCTCACTGTGGGAACAAAGCTCGAGCACAACGACTACACCGGTTTTGAACTGGAACCGAGCGGCCGATTGCAATTCAACGTCACGTCCAACCAGATGCTTTGGAGCGCTGTGTCGCGCGCCGTGCGCACGCCATCGCGTTTTGACACCGACCTTCGGGAAGGCGCTCCTGGCCAGCCCGCGTTGTTGACCGGCACGCCCACTTTTGAATCTGAGGCGCTCATTGCCTACGAACTCGGTTATCGGGCGCAATTGACTCCGAAGCTTTCCACTTCCATTTCGACTTACTTTAACGACTACACGGATCTCCGAAGCCTGGGCATCACCCCTGGCGGTTTGAGCGGGCTCCTTCCATTGCATTGGGAAAATGATCTCACAGGCCACACTTACGGGCTTGAAGCGAGCTTGACTTATCAAGTGCTCGAAGGCTGGCGCTTCCATGCTGGTTACAACGGCATCTCGGAACACATCCATGTGCGCTCCGGCGGTTTTGATTTTTTTAACGCGTTGGACGAAACGGCCGATCCCAAAAACCAGGTGTTTTTCCGCAACTCGTTCGATCTCCCGGCTCACATGGAATTTGATCATCAATTACGTTATGTGGACAAGTTGATCGTGAACAATCCCAACGCCAATGGCATGCCTGCCGAAGTGCCCAGCTATTTCGAAATGGACGCGCGGCTGGCGTGGCACCCGACCCGGCGGCTGGAAATCGCCATTGTCGGCCAAAATCTTTTGCATGACCGGCATGCGGAATACGGCGTGCCGACAGCCGCGCCCGGCGGCCGGGAAGACATCGTGCGCAGCGTTTACGGAAAGGTCTCGTGGAAATGGTAGTCAACCATGGCGGCCCGAAGTTTGGGAGCCGTTCTGGTCCTGGTGGTTTGCGCTTCCATTTGCGCGGCGCTTTTTTCCTCTGCTTTGCAGTTTTTTTCAGCGCCGTTCTTTGCGGAAAAACTCTCGCACAGCCAGTCTCGCGCGAATATCAAATCAAGGCCGCGTTTTTGTTCAACTTCGCGCAGTTTGTCGAGTGGCCGCCCAAGACCTTTGCGAATCCAGAAGCTCCATTTCGCATCGGCATTCTCGGCGAAGACCCCTTCGGTCAAGCGCTCGAACAGATCGTGCGCGGCGAATCCATCCATGGCCGTCGCATTGAGATTGTGCGTTCACGGCATATCCAGGAATTGGAACATTGCCAAATGATTTTCATTAGCAAGTCGGACCGGGCACGGCTTGCGGAAATATTGCCAAGGCTCAGCGGTCGGCAAATATTGACAGTGAGTGAAGCGCCCGGTTTTGCCAGCCGTGGCGGCATCATCAATTTTTATCTCGAAGGCAACAAGGTGCGTTTCGAGATCAACCCTGCCGCCGCGCGTCGCGACGGGCTGAAAATCAGCTCCCAACTGCTCAACCTGGGCAAAATCGTCGAGCCGGAGATTTCGAAAGACGGGCAATGATGAACTGGTTTCAAAATCTGCCGATCAAACGCAAGCTGGTACTGGTCATCCTGCTGACCTGTTCGGTGGTGCTGTTGCTGGCCTGCGCCGTGCTCGCCGCGTATGAACTTTACGATTTCCGCCAGTCGATGGTCCGCGACACGACGGTGCTCGCCGATGCGGTCGCCGAAAATGTCCGTGCTGCGATGGCGTTTCAGGATGAAAAGGCCGCGCATGACACGCTGCTCGCCCTGCAATCGGAACCCGCGGTCGTCCTCGCCGGACTTTATACGCAAGCGGGAACGCGCTTTGCCGACTACTCGCGTTCGGGCCAAACACAAGCCCCAGTCCCCGTCATGCCGGACGGTTCTTATTTTCGCTCCGGCTACATCGACCTATTCCGTCCGGTCATTCTCAACGGAAAACGGATTGGCACGCTGCATGTTCGTGTTGAGACGAAGGGGGTTTATGATCGGCTGCGGCTCTTTGGCGGCATTGTGGCGCTCGTGTTGATCGGTTCCTGCATCGTGGCATTCTTGATTTCTGCGCTTTTGCAGCGGCCCATTTCAGGCCCGATTTTGGAATTGGCGAAAACCGCGCGCGCCATCGGCGAACGCAAGGATTATTCCGTTCGCGCCGCGCCGCAGGCAGCCAATGAGATCGGCGCGCTGACCACCGCGTTCAACCAGATGCTCAATGGCCTTATGGAACGCGAGAATGCCTTGCACAAGGCCAATGAACAATTGCGCGGCGAAATCACAGAACGCAAAAGCGCCGAGGAGCGCGCGCAATCGCAATTGTCGCGGCTCCAGTTGCTGCACCAGATCACGCGCGGCATTGGCGAACGCGAAACACTGCAAAGCATCTTTCATCTCGTCATCAAAAGTTTGGAAGACCATTTGCGGATTGATTTCGGGTGCATCTGCCTGCACGACCCGCCCGGGTCGCTGACCGTGGC
>DASRBR010000756.1:0-7074 GCA_035653495.1 Verrucomicrobiia bacterium | reverse complement strand
AGGCCATCGCCCGCCGCGTCGAGAAGCTCGAGGACGACCTCGCCGCAATCCGCCGCGAAATGAAAGAAGACTGCGAAAGCCAGACCCGCTCCGCGTCCATCCGCGCCGCCGGGTTGTATAAAAAGATTGATGAAGTCCGCGCCGAACTTAGCGCCACCATCGAAACTGTCCGCCAGGAACTGGCCGAAAACCAGCGCTCACTGCCCAACGAAATAGTCGCTCTTCTGAAAAACACGAATGCGATTTGAAAAAATGATAATTCACACCAAACAATACCCCATTTTTAGACCTCATTGAAATGTGCCATTCTTCACAATAATTATTGGTTTCATCAACGAATCATGATGACAAAATACAAGTTTGACACCCCTCCCGAATTGAATACCCTCTCAACAAAATTGTCTCAAAAATGAGCATGGATCAGACACTTCGCGTGATTAATCAAATGCAAGCCGATGGCGTTATAGGCCCGTATGCAATTGGGGGCGCAATTGCTGCGACATTTTACTTGGAGCCGACCTCGACGTTTGACCTTGATATATTTATCTCATTCAATAAAAACGCTAATGAAATCGTCAATTTAGGACCAATATACGAGTATTTGAAACAGCGTGGCTATAAGCCCAAAGGGCAGTATATTACAATTGAAGGTTGGGATGTTGAATTTTTGCCAGCAGACGACCAGTTGTATAATGAGGCTTTGAGCAAAGCGCAACCAGCGCAAATACATGGTGTTAATACGTATGTGATGACGCCCGAGTATTTAATGACAATTGCACTCAAAACAGGCCGACCCAAAGATTTTATTCGGCTTGACCAATTTATTCAGGCGAAATCATACGATGCAGACAAACTGAGGGATGTTCTGGCACGAAATGGGCTTTTGCAGAAATGGGAAAAATTCAACGTTTCATACGCGGAGCGTACAAAATGAGTGAAACAATGGACAAAATGTTAGAAATTAAGCAGGCAAGGCGGAATGAACGCGCCTTGCTGCCTTATGAGGAAAAAATTGCTCTCGTTGAAAAGATGCGAGACCGCAGTTTGTTGCTGGCCTCAAATCCTTTGCGACAGCCAGTAGTCATGAAGTCGATAACTTTTTTCGTAGATGGTCAGGCATTGCCGTTGTCGGACGGACCCACAGAGGTGCAGACGCCACTTGAACTTCGTCAATCCACAGTTCAAACGTGTATTCCCCAAAATTCGGTAGTCGTATTTGTTGAATTACCGCAACAATATGGACAGTCCCTGGCGAAGTATCCGACTCAGTTGCAATGGGCATTTGAGTCTCCCATGGAGGCAGGAGCAATTTGCCGTCGGCGTCACTAAACGAGATTCTAAATTTCTTTAGGCCGTCTTCATCCGGCTTGGCAAATCGGATTCTTGCTGCCAGTGCGCAAAGGCCGTGTGATGTCGGAGCCTCAATGGCATAAACGGTATCAAATATGCCAACGATGGTCAACTTGCCAGCACTATCAACTTGCGCGTAATCCGACAGACAGAACACTTCGACTTTCACGGGTGTTATTTAACTGTTTTCAGTGACGAAATCAAAGCGTTTTCGAGAATTTCTGATTATGGATATACATTCGCATTAGTGGTTTTGACGCAAATCTTCAGATCACTGAATTCAATCCCAACATTGCTGTGTTCGAAGATGACACCCGTTGATGAAAAGAATGCTCGAAGGATAGGAAGCCCGGCGCAAGGAGCTGGCCGCGCTTTCCTTTGAGGAAAAGCTCAAGCTGGTCGAGAAAATGCGTGATCGCAGTCGCCTGCTTGCTTCCAATCCCTTGCGGCGAAAAGCTGCTGCACATTCGGCTCGTGCCAGAGGAAAAAATGGGGCTTAATGTGCCGACTCGCACAGCGCCCTTCCGGATCGAATCGGTTCGGTGTCCACGCTTCAGCGTGCCGTCCTTCGACCAGCATGGACACCAAACCGCCTGTGCTATTCAGTAATTCTGGTAAATTTTGATTGCATTCCAAAATGGCCGTTGCTATCCTCTTTGGCGTGTGACGGGTTTGCCTGGGCAAAGGCGGACAAGCGAATGTTTATCGTTCGCGACGTTCTTTGACATTTGAATCGGATGCGCGCCAACGGTTCCGGGTTTGGAGTTCCGGGTTCAGAAATAGCTGAATTAGGAAATCATGAACTCAGGAATGGGCAGACCTTTGCCTTGTTCTGGTTTGAGTTCCTAATTGGATCGGACGGAGTGTGGACAGCCTTGTCCGCGGAACCTGAATTGGAGGCGGTTTTTGTAAGTACTTGAAATCCCGTATAATCCCATATCATCCCTGGCCGTTCCCGCCAAAAAACGCCCCCTGCCCCCCCATAATTGTTGAGGGTGCAGGCAGTGGAGATTGGGGAGTGCGGAATGTCAAAGAGGCGGCGGATTGGCCGAAACATCGCACTCCCCATTGCCGAAACGTGGAGCGCGGTGTTTCACCTCGTTTCAGCTTGTTTCACCTGGTTTCAGCTATCAGGAAAAAATTGGAACGCGCAGGCTGAAAACTGACGTTTTCAGCTACGGGAAGCCAAGCGGCTTTAACCGACACAAAATCGCTTAAACAGGGCTTGTACGGGCTAAACCGGGATAAAAAAATTAAAAGGTTAAAAATGTTTCGGGAAATTTTGGAAGGCATTAGCACCTCTCATTCATTGTTCATGCTACTTAAGTCCCAGCACATCAAGAGAATATTTGAATCAACAGCCCTGACTTGCTATGCTATTTAAGCACGAAGGTCTTTTGATTTCGCCCATGCGAAGCTTGCATAAATCCATTTGCGCGCTGCTGCTCATCCTGCCCGGATTGATGGCGCGCGCCGCGGTTTCCTCGCAATCTTCGCAGGCGGTCGAATTTGACCGGGACGTCCATCCGATTTTTTCCGATATTTGTTTCAAATGCCATGGGCCGGATGAGACCAAGCGCAAAGGCAAGCTGAGACTGGACACCAAGGAAGGCGCTTACTCGGTGCATGACGGTCACGCCGCAATCGTTCCAGGCGATCTCACGAAAAGCGAAGCCTGGCGGCGCGTCAATGCCGCCGGGACGGATGATTTGATGCCGCCCGCCAATTCGGGGATGAAGTTGTCCGCAGATCAGATAAAGACCCTGGGCGAATGGATCCGGCAGGGCGCCAAATACGAGGCGCATTGGTCTTTTGTGCAGCCGGTCGCGTCGGCCTTGCCCAAAGTGAGGCAAAAGTCGTGGCCGAAAAACGGAATTGATTATTTCGTTCTGGCGAAATTGGAGGAGGAAAAGCTGCATCCCTCGCACGAAGCCGACAAGGCGACACTTATCCGCCGCGTGACGCTGGACCTCACCGGTTTGCCGCCCACCCCGGATGAAGTGGCCGCGTTTTTGAAGGACAAAAGCAAGAATGCTTACGAAAAGGTCGTGGACCGTTTGTTGGCGTCACCTCATTACGGCGAACGAATGGCAGTGGAATGGCTCGATGCCGCGCGTTTCGCTGATACGCATGGTTATCATATTGATTCCGGGCGGGACATGACGCGCTGGCGACAATGGGTGATTGATGCCTTCAATCAGAACAAACCATTCGACCAGTTCACCGTTCAACAACTCGCCGGCGATTTGCTACCCAACGCGACCACCGACGACAAGATCGCCAGCGGTTTCAATCGCAACAACATGATCAATTTCGAAGGCGGCGCGATCCCGGAAGAATATCACGCGCAATATGTCATCGACCGGGTCAATACCACCGGCACCGTGTGGCTTGGGCTCACAGTGGGTTGCGCGCAATGTCACGACCATAAATATGATCCGATCACGCAGAAGGATTTTTACCGCCTGTTCGCCTTCTTCAATAATGTCCCGGAAAAAGGATTGGATGGCCAGGAAGGGAATGCTGAGCCTCTTTTGGAAGTCCCCAGCGCAGAACAGGCAGCCACGCTGAAAAAATTCAAGGCCGAAATCGCGTCCGCCGAGGAAAAGCTCAAAACGGCTGAAGACAACATCACCAGAGAGCAGGCCAAATGGGAAGCCACTGTGCCCGCAGTAATTGAACCCGAGGATTTGCTCATGCGTTTCGCCCTGGATGGAACCATTGATGGCCAGGACACCATCGGACAAAAAGTGGCCGGCGATTTTCAAGGAACCAATTCACCTGCTTGGACGGCGCGGACACTGGGGCGGGGTCTGACGCTACCAGCAGAAGTGATATATTCCTTGCCGGCTGATTCCTCGTTAAATCTCGAGCGCACCAACGCATTTTCGTGCGGGTGTTGGGTGAAGGTCGAAAACAACGGGATGGACACGTTGTTTGGCAAATTGGAGAACTCGCGCGAGAAGCGTGGATTCGATTTGTTCGTGTCCAAAGGAAAATTATATTTCCACTTGATCCAGGAATGGCCGAACCAGGTTTTGCGGGCTTCCACCAAGGAAAAACTTCCCAAAAATAAATGGGTGCATGTGTTCGCGACCTACGACGGCTCAAGCAAACCGTCCAGCATCAAGCTCTACGTCAATGGTGAGGCGGTCGGCATTGAAACGACGGATGACGGCCTTGACGGATCCATCCGCAACGACGCGCCGTTCAATATCGGCAACCGCTCGCAAGCTGCACCGGTCACGGGCGCGATTGCCGACGTGCGTGTTTACGGGCGCGTGTTGAAAGCGGAGGAAGTCGCCGGGTTGGCGGACGCTCCCAATCTCGCGTTGGCCCGCATTCCCCAGGTACAACGCACGGCGGAACAAAAGAAGTCCGCCACCGAATATTTCCGCGACCACCATTATCCCCAGTGGACCGAAGCCAACGAAGCAGTTAATGCAGCGCGCAAGGCGAAGGCCGATTTTGAGAAAACCATCCCCACGACCATGGTGATGGTGGAGGATGCCAAACCGCACGAAACGCATGTCCTTGTCCGCGGACAATACGATCACCTTGGCGAAAAAGTCACGGCGGGTTTGCCGCGCAGTCTTGCGCCAAATCTACAGGATCGTCCGATGAACCGGCTGGACCTCGCCAAATGGATCATTTCACCGGAACAACCGCTCACCGCGCGGGTGATCGTGAACCGTTACTGGCAGATGTATTTCGGGACGGGCATCGTCAAGACAGTGGAGGATTTTGGTTCGCAAGGAGAATGGCCGAGCCATCGGAAATTGCTGGACTGGCTGGCGGTCCAGTTCATTCACAGCGGCTGGGACGTCAAAAAAATGCAGAAGCTCATCGTGATGAGCGCGACTTACCGCCAGGCATCGCAGGAGTCGCCGGAAATGGCGGCGCGCGACCCCGAAGACCGCCTGCTGGAGCGCGGCCCGCGGTTCCGATTGCAGGCCGAGTTCATCCGCGACCAGGCGCTCGCGGTCAGTGGATTGCTCAATTACGAAATCGCCGGCAAGAGCGTTTACCCTTATCAACCGGCTGGACTGTGGGAGGAATTGATGTCGCGCGACGATGGCGCGAAATGGACCGCGCAGACTTACGTCCAAAGCCACGGCGGCGATTTGTATCGGCGGACGATGTACACGTTCTGGAAGCGGACTTCGCCGCCGCCCACGCTCTCAACGTTTGACGCGCCCGACCGCCAAATTTGCACTGTCCGCCGCCCGCGCACGAACACGCCCTTGCAGGCGTTGATCCTGATGAACGACCCGACTTACATGGAAGCCTCGCGCAAGCTGGCCGAGCGCATGATGGAAAGCGCGAAAAGCAGCGACGACCGCATCGCCTATGCTTATCACCTGGTGCTTGCGCGGGCGCCGCATGGCGCGGAAGTCGGCGTCCTGCAAAAACTTTATCAACAGCAGCTCGCGCGTTATCACGGTAACACGGCCGCTGCGCTGAAATTGCTGTCAGTGGGCGAATCTGCACGCAACGAAAAGCTGGCGACCGATCAACTCGCCGCCTGGACGATGGTTGCCAGCGCGATTTTGAATTTGGATGAGACATTGACGAAAGGGTGAGAACGGAAATACCCAATGACGAAATACCCAAATACCCAAAGAAGCTCCAAGCGCCAAATACCAACGTGGCTAACGGTGACTTTGCGTCGGTGGGCTTTTCGTGCTTGGGATTTCTTTGGGTGCTTGGGTCATTGGGTACTTGGGTATTTCGCCAGCCCGGATTACGAGGAAGGACTAAAATGAACTACAAGAACACGATGGAGAACGAAGTCCACAAGCTTATCACTCGCCGTCAGTTTTTTGGCCGCACCGCCGCCGGTTTGGGTGGGCTGGCGTTGACATCGCTGCTAAACGAGCGCCTGTTTGCGGCTGAAGTTGACCCGACGCAGCATGCCATTTCAACGGCATTGCAATACGCCCCCAAGGCCAAGCGCGTGATTTATCTGTTCATGTCGGGCGGGCCATCGCACATCGATTTGTTCGATTACAAGCCCAAGCTGCGCGAATATCACGGCAAGGAATTGCCTGGTTCGGTTCGCATGGGCCAGCGCATCACCGGCATGACCGCCGGGCAAAGCTCGTTTCCGTGCGTCGCGCCGATGTTTGAATTCAAACAGCACGGCCAATGCGGCGCGTGGTTGAGCGAATTGCTGCCGCACATCGGCTCAGTCGCCGATGAGATCGCCTTTATCAAGACCGTCAACACCGAGGCCATCAATCACGATCCCGCGACGACTTTCATCATGACCGGCAGCCAGCAACCGGGCCGCCCGAGCATGGGTGCGTGGTTGAGCTATGGCATCGGCACGGAGAACAAACAGTTGCCGACATTCATCGTCATGATTTCGCAGGGAAGCGGCAACAAGACCGACCAGCCGATTTTTGCGCGGTTGTGGGGCAACGGTTTTCTGCCCAGCGAGCATCAAGGCGTGCGCTTCCGCGCCGGCGCAAACCCGGTCCTCTATCTTTCCAATCCGCCGGGAATTGACAGCGCGTCGCGCCGTGAATTGATCGATGCCGTTGACCAGTTGAACACGATGGCGAAGAAAGCCTTTGGCGATCCGGAAATCAACACTCGCATCGCGCAGTATGAGATGGCTTACCGGATGCAAACGTCCGTGCCGGAATTGGCCGACATTTCAAAGGAGCCGCAAAGCGTGCTGGACTTGTATGGCATCAATGATTCGGGCGTGGACGGCGG
>DASRBR010000755.1:0-8793 GCA_035653495.1 Verrucomicrobiia bacterium | reverse complement strand
GATGTTGTTCGGGATGACATAGATTCCCACCAGATTGGTGACATTACCCCTCGTCACGACACAGTCGTAGGTCACTGCGGCATCGGCTGGCTGACAGTTGCTGACTCCCAGGCTCGCGGTGGTGACATTGGTGTACTTGGTGCCATTGGCGATGTTCACGCCGTTGGTCTGCCATTGATAGCTTGTCGGAGCTCCAGGGCCGCTCGCCGTGACAGTGAAGGTCGCCTTGCTCCCCTGGTTCGCAGCGACATTGGCGGGTCCGCCAATCACCTCAACAGTCGCCACGAAGCTCGTGACAGAACCGGCCTGGTCGCTCCAGACGCACCAATAATTGCTGCCCGTTGTGACGTTGCTGAGCACCAGCGAGTCGGAACCTCCCCAATAATTGGTGAGGCCGCCGTAAGCGAAGTTGGTGCTCGCAACCGTATTTGTGGCGACACCAGCCGCCGGGGTGCTTGTGCCCCTCATCCACGTATTGGTCAGATTTTGCGATGCGTAGCTTGCGGCCGTGGTAAGGTTCACGGTCGAACCTGCCAGAACCAATTGTGAGAGCGGAGGGTTGATGACCGTTGGCGAGAGTTCAACGACGCGCACATTGCTGTAATAGACGAACGCGCTTTCATCGCTTTGTGAAGCATACGGCTGCAGATAACCAAGCATGGGCACACCATTCGTCCAATTTCCAGCCGGAGCGAGCAGGTTGTTGTTCGGAGCACTGGTCGCATTGTTGGTGAAGGCCAGGTTGGCGAAGATTGTGGTGTTATCCACGACCAACGACACGTTCGTGCTGGCGTGGGTTTCCACACTCACGTTCACCCATGTGTTGATGGGGGTGCCGGCGGCAGCGCCGTCGGTTGCCGGGAAGGGCGGCCGTTTGAACACGCCCGATTCGCTTTGCGCCGTGGTGCTGACGAAATCCGAGGTGCCGTTGTTCGGCAGCGCCGGAGAAGCAAAGCCATCGAAATCCGCCGGTGTCAAGGACTGGTCGGCGGCGTCAATGCAATACCATATTCCGTCGGCATTGGTCGGATTGTTGGCATTGGGATAACCGGCCGGAATGCTGACACGCCAGTCGCAGTTCGTGCCCTGGGTGTTGATGCCAAAGGCCGCGAAATTTCTGGGGTAGGCGGCCGGACCGGGGTTATTCAGGGCGCCTGACCAGACGGAGAGATACATGTCAAAGCGCAGGGCGTAATTGCCGTAGAACTGATGGGTCGTCGGGTAGAGGTTGACCGCACATTGGGTCGGATTCTGACCCGGCTGTTTGTCAACCGTCATGCGCAACACGTTGCTCCAGCCGTTGGCCGCCATGACGCCTGAAGGCGGAGGATTCGGGTAAGGATTGCCCGGGAACGTGCCTGATGTGGTTTCGAAGTTATTTTCGTTGGTGATCGGCCATCCCAACTGCACATCAAAGTAGTTGGAAGGTGCCTGAAGACTAGCGCCGCTGCCGTTGGGAGCGCCACCATTGGTATATTGATAATTCGGAATGTAAACCGGCAACACCGTCTGTGTTGCCTGGGCGCCGGCCGCGTAGGTAACAGTATAGTTGCCAGCCGCGGAATTGGTCAGCGGATCGGACCAGAGAACGACTTCCGCCAATAGGCCTTGAGCATTGTCGAACTCCGTCAGTGTCGTGGACGCGGTGTTGACGAAGTAGGCATAACCTTCCTGCGAAGTGCAGTTTGTGCCGGTGATGGCATTGGTAAGCGTGGGAATGATCGTGACGTTGGTGGTTGGTTGCAGCGCATTGGCATGGCTGACCGGATTGCCCACCAAAACCGTCTGACTGGCGACACCCGGAGGGAATGACACCGCAGCCGAGCCGTCCTGTGGCGGGAAGCCGGGATTGAAGGGCTGCACTCCCGCAGTGTAGTCGGTGGGGAATATCGCCGTGCCTTTGAGTGTGAAGTTTGTCAAGGTGATGGTCTTGGGAGTCACGTTGCCCAAGGTATTACCCGGGCCGTTTAGATCACCCCAGCGGTTGATGATGAACTCGGCATAATCGTTGGTGATGGCCCGGCTCATGGTCGTGGCGGTCGGCGATGCCGAAACGAAGAAATACTGCGGACCGGTGTTGGAGATGGTGACCGTCGCGGTGCTCGGCGAGCCTTTGATGTAGGTAGTCCCAGCTTGCAAAGTGACGGTCACAGTCAACGTAGGCCCGATATTCGGGCTGGCCGTGGGCGTGATGGGAATGCTGGAATTCCAGTTGCCAACGCCAGGGAAGCTGCCCGCCGGGAACGTGAGCGTGCCCGTGTTGCCGGAATTGGTGGCAAGAACAACGCCATTCGCATCCGTGCCGGGCGTAATATTATAGTTCACGGCATTGGTGCCAGTGCCGCTGATGGAGAAGCCGACAACCACCGGGCCGGAATTGCTGCTCGTGCCCAGGTTCACATTGATATAACCGGTGATGGGCGTGCCGTAGTTTTGCGAAGCATTGCCCGCATTTGCGACAGTGACATTTGCCGGCGGGAGGATGACCTGGAAGCTGCCGTTTGTGCCCGTGATGTCATTGCTGGTCACACAGGTGGTGGTGAGCCCCAAGGACCATTCGGTTGTAAAGCTTGAACCGTTGTTCGCGATATACATGTTGTCAGCCGCATCCCACGACATTTGCCGACAAATTGTGCCAACCGGCGCATTGACGATCACAAAACGACTGCCCGGATCGGGAATGCCGTTGGTCAAATTGACAATGGCCACCTGGCCGTCCGCAAACAACGTAGCGAGAAAGCGGCCATCAGGCGAAACTTTCAGGCCGTAAAGCCCTTCAGTTCCGCTGCTGTCCTGTGCAAAAGCATCGGTAGGCGCTGAAGGTGTTCCACTAAGGGAATCAAACACCCTGGCGCCAGTCACAGTGTTAAACACTTGAAGGTTGCCGTCCGAGAAATTCAAGCGGCGGAAACCGGCATAGATATAATTGGTGTTCGGGCCGACGGCCACACTGCAGACTTGGGTGTCCGCGAAACCACCATTCAACCCGAGCGTGGCCGCAAAAACCGGAGTGTTGGTGACCGGGAAATTACCGCCGTTACCGCTGCCAATATCGTATCGGTAAATTTCATTGGCATCATTGACGACGGTTTCCTGCGCCGCACCGAAGTTGCCGATGCCGCCGTTGCCCAATGTGGAAATATTGGTATTGTTGAAATAAGTGGGGACCAACATGTCGTTGTCAGCCGTCCAAACCTGAAGGTTGCCAGTGGCGAGTGACCCGCGCATGGCAATATCGTTGACGTTGCCGTGCTCAAGAACACCTTCACCCGCGGTGCGACCAGTCACGGTCCACAACTGATTGGTGCTGTCGAAATTGCGGCCAAAAATATAAGCATTCGCGTTGGCATCCGTCGCATCGGTCACCCAGACCGTGCCGTCAACCGGATCCACAGTAATCCTGTAAGGACCGGCGCCGAAACCAGTATTGCCGGTGTTGAAATCGCTCCCGAACGGGCCATACGCAGTACTACCATAAGTGAAATAAGAAGCACCGCTGGTCGCCTGGGCAAATTGAATCATGGTGACCACGTTGCTGGTAACAAAGACCGAAACGGTTCCCGGATGGCTTGTAAGGTTTAAGTTCAACGCGGCAGCGAGGTTGGTTGCGTTATTCGCAATGCCGTTCGTATCAATAGCCACCTGAGTCGCCGTATTGGTCACTGTATTAGTCGTCCAGGTCAGCGTTTTGGCATCCATGACGAAAGTGGCGCCGTTGGTTGGGATGGCGGTGAATGTGAGGGTATTGGACTGCTGCGCGTACACGGCCGGGGTGGGGTTGTTGCCGCCATATAACGCGTTATTGATTGTGTCAGGTGTCAAGGCGTAAATACCCCATCCCCTGAAAGCGGGCGCATTGGCGTTTCCAGTAGTTTGCCCGGTAACGCCGACATAAACGCGACCAAACGCATCACCATACTGCGCGCATGGGTTGACACCAATGCAGCGAAGTGTTTGAAGAAAGGCCCAATTATTCCAGCCGGTATCTGAGTTTATTTGCGAGGGAGTGCCAGTGCCGGTTTTGGATACTGAGATTGTATAACTGCTGTCCGTCCCTGGCAGCGCGAAACTTGCCGGGCCGGCGGGCAGAACGCCGAGCGAGTTCGTGGTTCCCGAAGGATAGGTGACAACGGTCACTGCGCCGCCACCTTCGTTCAGGTAAAATGAGACGTTGGTGACGCCGCCGACGACGAAGTTGGTGATGCAAGAAGCGTATGGACTCGCTTTTGCGACCGTGGCGAACGACAATACTGCAAGCCCGAGGGCCATGCCCCGGATGATGGATCCTGCTAACTTTGATTTCATTGGGTTATTAGGTTGGGGTTTTTATGTGGACGGATGGAGCCGCTTTTGCATTTTGACGCAAACGCAGACACGAATATGAGTTGGAATATTCGTACACACTTTGGTGCTTCAAGTCAGAATAAATGTGTTTTAGCAAGACCACGGGAGAAAGGCAACAACAAAATTGCATTCAATCGAACGAATTAGCCGCGCAGCATGCCGAAAAGAGTTGGTTAAATAAAACTTATGAAGCTGCGCCACAACCCGCAACGTGAAGCCCTTCTAAAGGAAGGCTTTCAAGCAACCATCCAAAGGGAGCGGCAAATCACGGCAGATTCGTACGGCCCATGAGGTAACGGTCGCATTCGCGCGCAGCGCCGCGGCCTTCGTTGAAGGCCCATACGACCAAACTTTGGCCGCGCCGGGCGTCGCCAGCGGCGAAGATGCCTTTGACGTTCGTGGAATATTTGCCGTAATCGGCCTTCGCATTGGAGCGCGCATCGCGTTCGACGCCCAGTTGCTCGAGCAACGGTTGTTCGGGCCCGAGAAAACCCATCGCGAGCAGGACCAATTGCGCGGGAAGAATTTTTTGCGTTCCGGGAAGTTCCTTGGGAATGAACTGACCCTTGTCGTTCCTGCTCCATTCGATCTCGACGGTGTGGACTTCCTTCACATGGCCGTGGTGGTCGCCGACAAATTTCGTGGCGGTGGTCAGGTAAACGCGCGGGTCCGCGCCAAATTTCGCCGCAGCTTCCTCCTGCCCGTAATCCAACCGGTAAATCTTCGGCCATTCGGGCCAGGGATTGTCCTTGGCGCGTTCCATGGGCGGACGCGGCAAAATCTCCAGTTGCACCAGGCTTTTGCAGCCGTGCCGCATCGCAGTGCCGACGCAGTCCGTGCCGGTGTCTCCGCCGCCGATGACAACAACGTCCTTGTTCTCCGCGGAAATAAAATTGCCATTGCGATGTTCGTCGAGCAGGGCCTTGGTGTTCGCGTGGAGAAATTCCATCGCGAAATGGATGCCCTTCAAATCGCGGCCTTCAATGGGCAGGTCGCGTGCCTTGGTCGCGCCGGTGCAAATGACGATGGCATCAAATTCCTGGCGCAATTGCTCAGCCGGATAATTTTTGCCGACCTCAGTGTTGGTGATGAACGTGACGCCTTCCTTGGCGAGCAAATCCACCCGGCGCTGGACGATTTCCTTGTCCAGTTTCATGTTCGGAATGCCGTACATCAACAAACCGCCGATGCGGTCCGAACGCTCGAAAACGGAGACCCAATGGCCGGCCTTGTTCAGTTGCGCGGCGGCGCAAAGCCCGGCAGGGCCGGAACCGATGACGGCGACTTTTTTGCCAGTGCGCGCGGCGGGCGGTTCGGCGGTCACCCAGCCTTCGTCCCAACCCTTGTCGATGATGGAGCATTCGATGTTCTTGATGGTGACAGGCGGCGCATTGATGCCGAGCACGCATGAGCCTTCGCAAGGCGCGGGACAGACGCGCCCGGTGAATTCAGGGAAATTGTTGGTCTTGTGCAGGCGTTCGAGCGCTTCACGCCAAAGGCCGCGGTAGACAAGGTCGTTCCACTCAGGAATCAAATTATTGATGGGACAACCGGAAGCCATGCCGCTGAGCAAAGTGCCCGTGTGACAGAATGGAACCCCGCAATCCATGCATCGCGCGCCCTGCTCCTGGAGCTTCTTGACGTCGAGATGCAAATGGAATTCATTCCAATCCCGAATCCGTTCCAGAGCGGAACGGTCCAGCGGAAGTTCTCTCAAATACTCTATGAATCCTGTCGGTTTGCCCATTTGGTGCTTCTGAATTGGTAATTATTTTTTTGGTTTTGAATGTTTGCCGTTCTTGAATTGAAGGTCCGTAACCAACAAAAGGTCTATGACATTCGATGAATCATCAGGTTGATACACAAGCACAGTGCGGCCACTTGGAGAAGGCAGCAGGAACTCGCGATGCAAGACCGGAATTTTACGGCCGTCTGCCAGATGAATTACAAATGCCCGAAATGGACGAGCATCATAAGCGCTCTTAAACTCTTCAATCGTCATAACATCACCATACGCGCTCAACTGCCGCCGATGCGAGCGACATCTTTCGCGTTTTCCTCAAAGGCCGCCATTAACGCTTCCTCGCCGCTCAAGCCGGTGGCCTTCACTCGTTTGATGGCCTGCAGCATCCGCTTGTAATCGCGCGGCATCACCTTCACAAATCTCGTCACCATCGTGTCCCACGAATCCAGCACCATCTTCGCGCGCGCGCTCTTTGTATATTGCAAATGCCGCTCAATCATCTTTCGCACCTCTTCGCGTTCGGTTGGGTCGTCCAATCGTTCAAGCGAGATGCCCTGGCCGTTGCAACGCGTCACAAAATCCGCCGTTTCATCCAGCACGTAGGCTTCGCCGCCCGACATGCCTGCGGCGAAATTCCGACCGGTGGGCCCGATGACCACCACGCGCCCGCCGGTCATGTATTCGCAACCATGGTCGCCCACGGCTTCCACAACCGCATGCACGCCGCTGTTGCGCACGCAAAAACGTTCGCCCGCCATGCCGCTGATATACACCTCGCCGCTGGTCGCGCCGTAAAGCGCCACATTGCCGATGATGATGTTCTCCGACGGAACAAACGTCGAGGTCTTCGGCGGATAAACAATGATTTTGCCGCCGGACAATCCCTTGCCGAGGTAATCGTTCGCGTCGCCTTCCAGCGTGAGGGTCACGCCCTTGGGCACGAACGCGCCGAAACTCTGTCCAGCCGAGCCTTTGAAATTCAGCCGCACGGTGTCTTCCGGCAGACAATCCACGCCGTAACGCCGCGTCAGTTCGCTGCCGAGAATCGTCCCGACCACGCGGTTTACGTTGCGAATGGGAAGGCTCGCCTCCACTTTTTCGCGGCGTTCGATGGCCGGCTCGCAAAGTTTGAGGAGGGTGGTGTTGTCGAGCGCCTTGTCCAAACCGTGATCCTGCGGAATCTGGCAATAACGTCCGACGCTGTCAGAAACGGGCGGTTGATATAGGATTTTCGAGAAATCGAGGCCGCGCGCCTTCCAATGCTCGACGGCTTTGCGCGCTTCCAGACGGTCGGTGCGCCCGACCATTTCGTTGATGGTGCGGAAACCGAGCTGCGCCATCAATTCGCGCACTTCTTGCGCGATGAATGTCATGAAATTCACCGTGTACGACGGGTCACCAGTGAAGTTCTTGCGCAGTTGAGGATTTTGTGTCGCCACTCCAACCGGGCAAGTATCCAGATGGCAAACGCGCATCAGGATGCAGCCGAGCGTCACAAGCGGCGCGGTGGCAAAACCGAATTCTTCCGCGCCGAGCAATGCGGCGATGACCACATCGCGGCCCGTTTTCAACTGGCCGTCCGTCTCGACGGCGATTCGACTGCGCAGATTGTTCAACACCAAAGTCTGGTGCGTTTCGGCGAGGCCGAGTTCCCACGGGATGCCCGCGTGCTTGATGCTCGTTTGCGGTGACGCGCCTGTGCCGCCGTCATAACCACTGATGAGCACCACATCCGCATGCGCTTTCGCCACGCCTGCGGCAACTGTCCCCACGCCGACTTCAGCAACCAATTTTACACTGATGCGCGCGTGGTGGTTCGCGTTCTTCAAGTCGTGGATCAACTCCGCCAAATCCTCGATCGAATAAATATCATGATGCGGCGGCGGAGAAATCAGGCCGACGCCAACAGTCGCATTGCGGGTTTTTGCAATCCACGGATACACTTTCGTTCCCGGCAATTGCCCGCCTTCGCCCGGTTTCGCGCCCTGGGCCATCTTGATCTGCAATTCCTGCGCCTTGACCAGATAAAGACTCGTCACACCAAAGCGTCCCGAAGCGACTTGCTTGATGGCGCTGTTGCGCGAATCGCCGTTCGGGTCCGCCACATAACGCGCCGGGTCTTCGCCGCCCTCGCCGGTGTTGCTCTTGCCGCCGATGCGGTTCATCGCGATGGCCAGCGCCTCGTGCGCTTCCTTGCTGATGGAGCCGTAGGACATCGCGCCAGATTTGAAACGCTTGAGAATGGCCTCGACCGATTCGACTTCTTCGATGGGAATCGGCGTGGGCGCCAATTTCAAATCGAGCAAGCCGCGCAAGGTCGCGTGCTTCCTCATCTGATCGTTCACCAAGGACGAATATTCCTTGAAAATTTTGTAGTTCGCCGTGCGGCAGGCGGTCTGGAGTTTGTGGACCGTCTGCGGATTGAACAGATGCAGTTCGCCATCGGCGCGCCATTGATATTGACCGCCGACATCCAGCGTGTGCCCGTTGACCTGCCGGTCCGGAAACGCGTGTTGATGCCGCAACTGCACTTCCTTGGCAATCACATCAAGCCCCACGCCCTCGATGCGCGACGGAGTCCAGGTGAAATATTTGTCGATGACCGATTGCTTCAGGCCGACTGCTTCAAAAATCTGCGCGCCGCGATAACTCTGGATCGTGGAAATGCCCATCTTGGAAATGATCTTGAACAACCCCTTGTGCGT
>DASRBR010000754.1:0-5131 GCA_035653495.1 Verrucomicrobiia bacterium | reverse complement strand
CCCGGCTGGCACATCGGTCTCGAAGACCCGCGTCAGCCGGGCAAATGCTGGACCGGCGTGGCCGTGAATAATCATGCCGTGGCCAGTTCCGGCGATTACCTGCGGCATTACATCGTCAACGGGCGGCGTTACGGGCATATCATCGACGCGCGCGACGGTTATCCGGTGAACAACGGTTGTCTGGCGGTTTCCATCATCGCGCCGCATTGCACGGTTGCGGGCATTTTGTCCACGTCGGCCTTCGTGCTCGGCGCAAAGGAGGGAATGGATTTGATCAGCGCCTGTCCCGGCGTCGAAGGCGCAATCACCACGGACAATAACCGCGTTCACTCGCGAAATTTTTATGCCTATGCAACACGATAAGAAAACTTCGACCTTCGAGGCCGCGAATCTTGCAAACGCCTCTGCTGGTAGGGACATCGCGCTGTCCCGCATGCGGGATCCGCGGACGGCCCATCAGTCCGTCCCTACCACAATCAGACGCGGACGGCCCAGCGGTCCGTCCCTACCTGGTTTTGGCCGAAAACCGCGAAAGAATAAGTTCCTCAACGCGGCAGCTACGGTTTTCGCAATAACGGCTTTTTTGTGTTTATCACTTTCAGCAAATGCCGACATCAAGGTCGGTGATTCATTCCCGGATCTGGCTCCTTACAAACTGGAAGGCAAGTTGCCCGATCAAACGAAGGACAAGGTCGTGCTGGTGGATTTTTGGGCGTCATGGTGCGGCCCGTGCGGCCAATCGTTCCCGGCGATGGAGGAGTTGCAGAAAAAATATGGCCCGCAAGGCTTTGTCATCATCGCCGTGAACGTGGATGAAAAGAAACGCGACATGGAAGATTTCCTCAAGGACCATCACGTTTCATTCATCGTGGTGCGAGACGGCAAACAAAAACTGGTCGAGAAGGCGGGCATTTCCACGATGCCCAGCTCGTTCCTGATCGATCAGCATGGCAAGGTCGTCTTTGCGCACAGCGGATTTCACGGAAGCGAAACCACAAAACAATACGAGCGCGAGATTGAATCGCTGCTCAGGAACACAAAATGAAGACCAGGCATCTCATTCTCGGCATGGCGGCGCTGGGACTGGCGCTGGGCGCGACCGGTTGTCAAGGCGTGAAACCGTGGCAACGCGGCACGCTGTCCGATTACACCATGCGCGCCGACCGCGACCCGCTCGGCGATGCGCAGAAGGAACATATTTTCTTTTCGCGCGAAATGGCCTCGGGCGGCAAAGGCGTTGGCGGCGGCGGCTGCGGCTGCAATTGATGCATTGATTTTGAGAAATCCGGCGAATGAGCAACAGGTGGACATTTTGGCGTTCGCGTTGGTTATTGCGATTTGGTCACTTGGCTCGGATTGGGATAGGACTCCCTATCACATTGGCCAACCCAGCGCGCTTGGAGCCCTCTCTCCCCGCAAAGGCTTTTGCGGGGAGAGAGCCGGAGAGAGGGGCTCGTTATTTGGAATCCAATAAAATTGCGGCGATTCACAATCAGCGCCTCCTCTCCCCAGCCCTCTCCTCCGCTGCGCGGAAGAGAGGGAGTTTTGCGCTTTGGAAGTCCTTTGAGTATTTGTCCATGTCCCTGCCAGCCGAGCCGTTTAGCAGGTTCATGGAGAGGGTCAGTGTGAGGGGGTGCGCTAATCCGAATGGCTCGAGATTTTATAAATATGTTCTGCCAGCCCTTCTTCCAGTTTTGATTGCGACGTCAATCTTCGCTGGCGAACAACAGCGCAGCCCGTTCGGTGTTCAAGTCCTGCCCAAACCCGGAACGAGCAACCAGATCGTCGAGGTGAAATTCACCGTCCCCGCCGATTGCGTGCTCTATTCCGAGCGCCTTCATTTCCTTTCCGGCGATGACGACGAACTCACGCCCGCAAAAATTCCCGACCCGTTGCAGGAAACCGACAGGCTCACCGGCAAACCGAAAAAGGTCTATGAACATAATTTCAACGTCGAGCTGCTCATGTCTTCGCTCGCGGACAAGCGGCTCATCGTGAAGTTCCAGGGCTGCAGCAACGATTCGTGTTTTTTTCCTGAGAAGCGCATCTTCGTTCTCGATACGAACTCCGCCCCACAACGGTTCGCGGAAATCACCGCGCCCACCGCTCCTGCCGCTGCGTTACCGTCCGATTCCGATTGGGCGAAACAACTGAACGGGTTCACCATCGCCGCGCAACAATCCGGTTATCTGCCGGCGAAACGTTTTCTTTCGTTTTTGGACCGCGCACAGTCGGGTAACGGCGACGTGGACGACCCGCTCGTGCGTTTTCAACAGGCCGGCATGTTCGCCACCTTGCTGCTCATCGTGGTCGGCGGCGTCTTGCTGAACCTGACGCCCTGCATCCTGCCGATGATTCCCATCAATCTCGCGATCATCGGCGCGGGAACAGCCGCCAGTTCGCGTATCGTGGGATTCAAGAACGGCGGGATTTACGGCGCGGGCATGGCGCTCGCTTACGGCGTACTCGGTTTGGCCGTGGTGCTCACCGGCGCGAAGTTCGGCGCAATCAATTCTTCGATTTGGTTCAACGTGCTCATCGCGCTGGTTTTCGGGGCGCTGGCGCTGGCGATGTTCGACAAGATCAACATTGATTTTTCCAGGTTCAGCAGCAGCGTGGGACCGCAAAAGGCAAATGCCAAACGTGGCGCGTTGATCCATCACATCGTCATCTTCGTCATGGGCGCGATGGCGGCGTTGCTGGCGGGCGCGTGCGTCGCGCCAGTGGTGATTTCCGTCATGCTGTTGGCGGCAAATCTTTACGCGAAGAAAAACATCGCCGGATTGCTGCTGCCGTTTTTGCTCGGCGCGGGAATGGCGCTGCCATGGCCGCTCGCCGGCGCGGGACTCACCTTTTTGCCGAAGCCCGGCGTCTGGATGAACCGCGTGAAGCACGGCTTCGGCGTTCTCATCCTTCTCTTCGCGATCTATTACGCGCATGAAGCCGTGAACGCATTTCAAAACCGCCAGGACAGTTTCACTTCGTTGGCGTCGGCGCCCGAAAGCGCCTCGTTGACGCGCGACGACGCCAATCTCCAACTCGCCCGCGCGTTGCAAACCGCGCGACGCGAAGGCCGTCCCGTGCTGGTGGATTTTCACGCCAGTTGGTGCAAGAACTGTTTGGCGATGGACCAAACCGTTTTCCGCAAGGACGAAGTGAAGCAGCGTCTGCAGGATTTCGTCATGGTGCGTTACGATGCCGAACGTCCCGGCGAATATCCCGCCAAGGAAGTGCTCGATCATTTTGGCGTGATGGGCCTGCCCAGCTATATCGTTTTGACCGCAAACAAAACCCAAACCCTGAAAACCCCATGAACTGCGAACCTCAGAATCCAGAAAAAAACGTAGCAGAAAGACCAGCCTGCATCCCGGCGAACGAGCGTGCTCGGCGGGACGCTCCCGCGGATGCGAGACGAGGCGCGTGCGCTCCCCAAAACTGCAATCGTCGTTCCAGATTTTTCCCAGCGGGGCCAAAAATTACCAAATACCTGTCGCTGGTACTGGCGGGATTGTTGCAAATCTTGCCGCTGATCCGTTCGGCATTGCCGACATTCCTCAACGCCGTCCGCTCGCCGATGGGCTCGCTCATCGCGCGCTGGGTGGTCGGTGGCGCGACCTATCTCGGCTATGATGCGATTTCCGGAGCGACGACTTTGAATTATTCCATTTCCATCAGCCCGCCGACGGCAACCCAAGGCAAGTTTTACAGCGGGACCATTAGCTGGAGCGGCGGTTACGCGGGTGAAACAGGTTCGATGGCATTCAATGGCATTTGCCTTGGCTCTTATTCGCCGAGCCCGGGATTGACCATCACCTATAATGGCGGCGCGACAGCCTTGATGCAGGGCACGCCCACCGCAAGCAATCTTTTCACCATGACTTCCGAGATCAATTTGTTCACCGGTTGTCCCGGCGGTTATTATAGCGCGACGCGAACGACCCCGAAGTTTACCGTCATTTCGAGCAACGGATTGCCTGCGCCCCCCAGTTTCAACAACCCTCCGCCCAACACAGTGGCAATCGTCGGTTCGCCCGTAACGCTTTATGGTGGCGCGGTAGGTGTTCCCGCTCCCACCTATCAATGGGAACGAAATCTTGTCGCCATCGCCGGCGCGACCAATGCCGGTTACACCATCAATAATCCTCAATTCACCGATGCCGGCACTTATTCACTCATGGCCAGCAACTCAAGCGCTCATCCCAGTTCGTTTTGCGTCTTGAGTGTCTGCGTTCCGCCGGGAACGAACTTTACCGTCCTTAACTGGACTAATTACGCGGTTGCAGGAGTTCCGCTGACGCTGACCAGCTTCATCACCAACACTCCGACCGCAACCAACACTTATGCCTGGGGATGGGACGGCAGCCCGACCATCAGCACAAACCAAAATCTCGCGCTCACCGCCGCGCAAGTCATTCCCAGCAAGAGCGGCACCTATTCCGTGTTCTTCTCCAGCGTCAATGGCACGAATGTTTACGCCAACCAGGTTGAATGCGACACGCAATGGCAATTCGGTTACCTGCCGGTCATCCCCATTCAACCTCAGTCTGCGACCGTCGGTGAGGGTTCGAACGTCACCTTCACCTGCGAGCTGGCAGGCGGCAACATCCCGTTCATTTATCTTTACCAGAACGGGACCAACCTCATCGCCCAAACCAATTTCCCGGCTTACAATCCCGGCAGCGCCAGTTCCACAACGAACATCAGCCTGACCATTTCGAACGTGAGGCAGGCCGATGCCGGCAATTACACCATTGTCATCACCAATTTCTGGGGTTCCACGACCAGTTCGCCCGTCACGCTCACGGTGATACCGGCGGTTTCAGTGACCTCACCCGCCGGGCAGACCAATTACGCCGGCAAAAATGTCACCCTGAGCGTCACGGCCACCGGCAACCCGCCGCTGAGTTATCAATGGCAGAAGGGCGGGAGTAATTTGTCCAACGGCGGCAACATCTCCGGCGCGACGACCAACGTCCTGACCATCTATCCCGCCGCACCGTCCAACAGTGGCAATTACCAGGTGGTTGTCACGAATAATTCTGGCAGCGCGACCAGCACGGTTGCGACCGTGTCCATCCTTCCGGTCCCAACGTTCTCGCTGGCGCTGGGCGCGAACAACACGACCTTGAGC